>DASVHX010000351.1:0-2935 GCA_036382355.1 Bacteroidales bacterium | reverse complement strand
GTTGCTGCAAGTATAATCACACCGGCGTTGGTTGCAAAACCGTCCATTTCGGTGAGTAACTGGTTAAGTGTATTTTCGCGTTCGTCGTTACCTCCGGTAATCTGGTTGCGGCCCCTGGCACGGCCAACGGCATCAATTTCATCAATAAAAATGATACATGGGGCTTTCTCCTTGGCAGTTTTGAACAGGTCGCGTACCCGGGAAGCTCCAACGCCAACGAACATTTCGACAAAATCGGATCCTGAAAGCGAAAAGAAAGGAACCTTTGCTTCGCCGGCAACAGCTTTGGCCAGTAAAGTTTTACCTGTACCAGGAGGGCCTACAAGCAAAGCGCCTTTAGGGATTTTACCGCCAAGGTTGGTGTATTTTTGCGGATTTTTTAGAAATTCTACAATTTCCATCACTTCCACCTTTGCTTCTTCGAGGCCTGCTACATCGCTAAAATTGATGGTAACCATTGTATCGCGATCGAAAAGCTGGGCTTTGGATTTGCCAATATTAAATATCTGGCCACCGCCACCGGCGCCACGGCTCATCATACGCATCACAAAAAACCAAACACCTACAAGCAGGACTATAGGAAGAATCCAGCCAATCATCTCTCCTCCCCAGTTTTTGCGCGTAATATTCTGAATATATATTTTGGTTGGGACATTCGCTTGCGCATCGGTAACATCTTTTTCAAAAGATTCGACTGAACCAATAGTATAGGTATATTGAGGACTTGGAGTGCCTAAGCTTTTTGTATCCTGCACATCCTTGTATTTAGCCTGCGATAGCCTGTCTTTCTTGATATATACCTCAGCCTGCTCTTTATTCACCAGCAGAATTTTCTCCACATCCTGGTGTTCGAGCATCACCTTGAGTTCGCCCCAGCCGACAGTTTTGGTAGTTCCTCCCCAATTCATAACCTGTAAGCCAATAAAAATTACTGCTAACAGACCGTAAACCCAATAGAAATTAAACTTCACCTTGGGCATTTTGCTCTTGGGAGAATTCTCAGGAAGAATAGGTTTTTGAATATTTTTATTTTCTTCAGTCATTCGGATTGATGAATTTATTTAAATAAGCATTCTTTTTTAGTCGGCTGCATAATCTGTACGTCCTGCATCGGCCCAAAGAGTTTCGAGCCTGTAAAAATCACGTGTTTCTTCCTGAAAAATATGAACAACAACATCGGCGTAGTCCAGCAATACCCATTCGGAATTTTCGAACCCTTCGCGGTGCCATACCTTGTATCCAAGATTGGTTTTAACCTGGTGTTCCACAGCATCTGCTATGGCTTCAACCTGGGTACGCGAATTCCCATGACAAATAACAAAATATTCGCAAACTGTATTTGGCAGAATTCCAAGTTGCAGGCTTACAATCTTTTTCCCTTGTTTTTCCTGAATTCCTTTTATAATCATATCGACCAGCGCGGCCGAATCGTTACTCACTTTTTTCTTTTTTACCATCAGACGCTTAAGTAATTATTTAATCAGCAAAGGTAAGGTTTTTTTGTCGATGTATGTTGAGCAGCCGTACCTGTCATACGCATTTATGAGTGTATTACCGTGTAGCTGCCATATAGCTGACAAATAAACAGTAAACTATTGACGAGCACAGTTAACAATTATTATACCGTTTTGTTGTAGCTTTGGTGCTTCAAGGAATTGGCGATGGAACACACTCTGCCCGAAAGCCGGGTTATCAGGCTCGATTCAGTGGGCTCAACAAATGCTTATGCTGCTGAAATGGCCAATTCGGGCAATCTGCCCGAAGGAACTATCGTTATTGCCCACGCACAAACTGAAGGCCGGGGACATGACACGAATACCTGGGAAAGCGAACCAGGAAAGAACCTCACGCTAAGCATGGTACTCTATCCGCGCTTTCTTCCGGCGGGGCGACAATTCATCCTTACCAAAGTGGTGGCGTTGGGTGTAAGGGAAACTGTAAGCCAGCTTTTACCCCATCACATCATAGCTATAAAATGGCCCAACGATATTTACATCGATGATCGTAAAGTAGCCGGAATCCTCATTCAGCACAGTATTATGGGTTCGGGTATCGACAATACAATTGTAGGCATCGGGCTGAATGTAACCAGGTAAAATTCCTGAGCGATGCACCTAATCCGGTTTCGTTGCGCATGATAAGCGGGCACGACTTCGATTTGCAGGAAGTGCTTGAATTGCTGCGCAGAAATATTGACAAATATTATGAACTCCTGCAATCGCGCCACTTTGGCCAGCTCGACAAAGCTTATCTCGAACATTTGTACCGTATAAACGCATTGAGCAAGTTTCGCAAGGGCGAAAGTATCATTGAAGCGCAAATTACCGGTGTAAGTGCATACGGCCAGCTAATGATGGAAACCCGGGAGGGTGATTTTCTTAAATTTGCGATGAAAGAAGTTGAATTCGTGCTGTAGGAACAGGCTGGCATTTTGTCAGGTGTGAAAAAATCGGGGGGTGGCTTTGAGTCACCCCTTGAATAATAAAATAGGACGGGCACCAGTTGCAAACTGGTTCGAGCGGGGGAGTTACAAAGTGGGGCGAGCGGAGGTTGCTATATCCCGACTCATCATTCAATTTGTTTTTGATTTACAATATAATATGCACGTTCATACAATTCACTAAAAGTTATAATCTCAATATTTTTTGAATTCCTTCTATAAAGTTCAAATGTTTTTGCTTTTATAAGATCATTTTTTGAGGTTCCAGAATACTGGTCTGAATTTCCAATAATTAATATTGTTTTAGGATCAAATGTATTTTGATTAATAATATGATCTTCAGAATCAAATTGTTTAGACCTACTTTTTATTTCCCATTCAGCCTTTTGACTGAGAATCTGTGATAATGCAAATGTTAATTCATCTGATAATTCCCAACTTTCTGATCGATTTTTCTTTGTATTAAATAAAGGTGTTGCAGGTTTTTTAATTTCA
>DASVHX010000350.1:0-6028 GCA_036382355.1 Bacteroidales bacterium | reverse complement strand
GCATTAGTGCACTGATAAACTGGCTACTGATGCCAGCTTCGATAGTTACTTCTCCACCATCAAGCAATCTTCCTGTTATCGAAATTGGCGGAAATCCTTCCAGTGTCGCATAATCGATTATTGCGCCCAACGCACGTAGAGCTTCCACAAGCGCACCTATTGGCCTTTCCTGCATACGCTGGTTGCCTGTAAGAAGCCATTTGCCGGGAGTAATGCTCAGAAGAGCGGCAAGGAAACGCATGGGTGTTCCGGCATCGGCTACATCAATAGTAATTGGATCAATGCCGCTTGTTCGGTCGGATATGAGATGAAGCGCTTGTTCAAGGATTAGCGTGTCGCGTGATTCAGATAAATTAATGATCCGGAAATCAATCTCTGATAATGCCTTAATAACCAGCAACCGGTTACTGATACTTTTTGAAGCAGGAAGTGTGATCCTTTCCTTAACCGGGCCTGAAGGTGGCCAAATCCGGACAACCTGCTTCTTTTGCATAGCAATAATTGTACTATAGAAATAATTGGGAAAGATACGAAAGATTTCCCAAAGTTTCAACGTGCAATGAAGCCTGTTATGAAAAAATAAGGTTAATTTCCTTACAGCCAGAAGGAACAGAAGGAAGGAATTTAATGCAATTCGCCTATCTGATGCACCCGTTACAAATCACAAACTTAGCGAAGCGATCTCATGAGCAAAGCGAACAATCACAAAGCTTAAAACGCATCAACAAGTAAGCCCCACGAGATCAAAAGAATTCACGTAAAAATGCAAACTATCGATGATTAAGTCTTGTGTACATTCCTGATTAATTATTGCTTTACCTATATGTGGCAGCAGTGTCATGCGGCATTTCCCATTTTCACTTTTCTTGTCGTGTTTTATAATTTCAAGCACTTCAATAGCTGCTTCGCTACTTAGCGGTTGTAATGCAAAGTGCATATTTATAAACTCAACAATCTGAATAAGTTCTTCCTCGGGCAGACCACATAATTTACAGGAAATAAACGCTTCACATATCATTCCTATGGCAACGGCTTCGCCATGCAACATAGGGTTTATATCGTGTAACAGCGAATATGACTCGACGCCATGCCCTATGGTATGCCCAAAGTTAAGCACCTTTCTAAGACCTTGTTCGAAAGGATCGAATTTTACCACCTTTTGTTTTATGCCAACCGATTGCCCGATTAAGTCTTCCCAACCATCCTTGGGTTCGAAACCCTGGCTCAAAATAACGCTCCAGAAGTCGGAATCACCAATAATGGCGTGTTTCATCATTTCAGCATAACCAGAAAGCAGGTGCCTTTGCGGCAGCGTGCTCAAAAACTCGGGAAGAATAAAAACCGCCTGAGGATCGGCAAAAAGACCAATCTGGTTTTTAATACCATCGAAATCCACACCAACTTTACTGCCAACAGAGGCATCTACCTGCGCCAGGAGTGTTGTTGGAATATTGACGAAAGCGATGCCCCGTTTAAACGTTGCAGCCACAAACCCGCCCATATCAGAAATAACGCCACCACCAAGATTAATCAATACCGACCTGGTATCTGCACCTCCCTGCATTAGCATCCGCCAGAGTTTATTGCAATTTTCCACAGTTTTGGCCTGCTCACCACTCTTGATCGATAGCACCTTAGCGTTGGCCAAGAGAGGAACTTTCCTCACGGCAAGCGAAAGACATAGTTTCCTGGTATTTTCATCAACCAGAACAAACACCTTTGAATAATTGAAGGAGCCAAAATAAGAATTTAGCGTATCCCAGGCCTCAGGGCCAATATAGACAGGGTAGTTCCTTGATTCGAATTGATGAGAGGGATTCATGAGTTGACAAATTTAAGTTTTTACGCAATGGCTTAAAGCAGGCTTAGGACAATTCGATATTTATTGAGATTACGCTTTAATAATTAATGTAGCTTTCATACGAAAGGTAATTTTATAGTTGAAAACATCCATAACAATCCGTGCAAATGAAATTTATTACATTTGACGCTCAAATTTACGTCACACCATATGCTATCCTTTGACAATACTAAAATAGCTTTCAGGTATAAAACCAACGCCGACCTAACGCGTGCATACTGGCTTTTCCGACTAATCAGCAGTAACCTTCTCGTAACGGCTGGCAAGACATTCACCCATTTGGCTTTAGGAATTCATTTGCCTATTTCCCGGGCTATTAAACATACGCTCTACAAGCATTTTGTAGGCGGCGAAACCATAGAAGAATGTGCACTTACAGTGCGGTTGCTCGAAAAATATAATGTAAAAGCCATTTTAGATTATTCAGTGGAAGGTGGCAAGGATACAGAAACAATGGCGCGTACACTTGCCGAAACATTACGCACCATCTTCAATGCTTCTAAAGATATAAATATTCCATTCGCGGTATTTAAGCCAACAGCCTTTGCCTCTGCAGAAGTATTGGAAAAAGCAAACTCCGGCAAAGTGCAAAGCCAGGAAATTTTAGCAGAAGCCGAAAATTTTAAACAAAGAGTTGAAACATTGTGCAGGTTTGCTTATGAAACTGGTGTTCCTCTGATGATTGATGCCGAAGATAGCTGGTACCAGTCGTTTGTGGATGATGTGGTTACTGAAATGATGAAAAAATACAACAAGAAGAAACCAATTGTATATAACACGCTACAAATGTACCGCACGGACAGGCTCGGGTTCCTTAAAATATCCTATCAAAAAGCAGTTGCCGGAAATTATCAGCTGGGAATAAAATTTGTGAGGGGCGCTTATATGGAACGGGAGCGAAAACGTGCGCTGGAGATGGGATATCCTTCGCCCATCCAACCCGACAAAGCGGCCACTGACCGTGATTATGATGCAGCGCTCACCTTTTCGGTAGAGCATATCGACCGTATTTCTATTTTCAATGGTACGCATAATGAAATCAGTAATTTACATCTTACCGATTTGATGGAGAAGCATGGCCTGGCAAAGAACGATTCCCGCATATGGTTTGCCCAGCTATATGGAATGAGCGATCATATCAGTTTTAACCTGGCCGATGCCGGTTACAACGTGGCCAAATACATGCCTTATGGGCCTGTCCGGAATATTCTTCCATATCTAATCCGGAGAGCGGAAGAAAACACTTCTATTAGTGGCCAGATGGGACGCGAACTCAGCCTCATTGTTCGCGAAAAAAAACGGCGGAAAATTGAAACTGCCTGAGTTTCTCATGTAAAAAATTCCTTCCCGTTTAATCACTCCGTATTTTCTTTCAATATGTTGTTTTTAGTTAAAGCAAAAAGCAGCATTGCATTTGGGTAAAGCAGAATACACAGCCACATAAAGCTGAATAAAAACTTCACTGATTCTATCTGTTTCAGAATTTTATCCTACCTGAATTTTATATCAACATACTATCTTTTATAAAGCCTCTGCCATCGGGCAATGATTCGAAAAAAAATGTTGAAATACAATCCTATAATACGCGAATTATTATTTCTAAATATGTCGTAGAAAAATTTGATAGTAACCTAGTACAAATAATTCCTATTTCGATGCCATCGTAATTAAAATAAATCGAAAACAATCTGCAATATAATCTCCTGATAACGGATACCTCCGTAATAATACCTTCCGATTTTTTACCAGATTTTTACCAAACCAAAATGAACTTAAATTATCGAAAAAATAAATGATGTCAATTGAAGCTTCAAACCTTCTGAAACAATTGCTCAGCATGTAATTCACGAGAATAATCCCGGACACCAAAAATGAAGTTTTACAGACCAAATATTGTTAATAAATCAGTAATAACTAATTTCCCGTGACCGAATGATAGCTAATATTTGTATTATATTGCAGCGTGTATCAGACCATTAGCAAATAAAATGGAATTGATTTATAACACTTGAAGGATTCTTTTTTTATTAATCTGTGAAACAGAAATGAACGACAAAGTACCGGTCAAATCATCAATAACCTGGAGACGATTTCTTTCCCAATTTCCAGGTATAAGTAGCAACAGACTTAAAATTACTGACATGAAAAAATCGTTATATATCAGAGGCTACTTAAAGGCACTTGTTTTTGTATTTTATATCATGCCTTTTTTATTTCTGCGAACGACAGTTGCTCATCCACTGCCCAATAGTGCAGCCTATTATATACTAAATAAGATAAGTATACCGGAAGCAAATCAGGATCAATATCCCATACGAATAACTGCTGGTGAGGTTATTCATTCTTTTCCCACCAAAGGAATTTCTCTTCCCATTGCTCCTTCTGGCTTTAAGAATACTGAAAATAAAGTGAATGAGGTACTTAAGCATGCTACTCCTGACTTATTTATATCCCGGAATACTGGATTTTTTAATAACTATGGCATTTCTTATTTGCCGTTAGCCGGAACTATGACAGCTCCGCCAACTATTGTTTGTCCGGGAAACCATGTTTCAGTTGCTGACCCGGGAGTATGTTCCGCAATGGTGAATGGTCTGGCTGCAACTATTAATGATCCTGACGGTGATATTACAACCCTGATCTGGACCAAGTCGGGTGTTACAATTGCAGCTTCGCCGCTAACCGGAATTAATAATATTCTGACGCCTTCCTCATTCAATGTTGGTAAAACGACGGTTACATATACTGTTAAAGATGCTGGCGGCACATCAGTATCCTGTAGTTTTACTGTTGAAATTTTTGACAGTGAACCTCCTTCAATTGCCTGTCATTTGGATACCACGATTACAATTCCAGAATGTTTTGCATTTGCCACTGGTATAACATTAGCTCCTCCTATAGTTAGTGACAATTGCGGAATACTGAATTTAACAAATAATGCTCCTGCGCAATTCCCGGTTGGAAATACATCGGTAATATGGATTGTAAACGACATCAATGGCCTCACCAGTTCATGCAAACAGATTGTTACCGTACAAAAGACTCCTGCAATTTCAATAACTTTGAACAGCAAATCTGTGAGTTGTTTTGGCTTGAATAATGGCACGGCAACAGCAACAGTTGCGGGCGGCATGCAGCCATATATATATTCATGGAATACTATTCCAGTTCAAACGACAGCCACGGCTACTAATCTATCTCCTGGAACTTATACAGTTACCATTACCGATGCCGGTGGTTGTACCGCAACATCAGCTCCAGCAACCATAACTGAACCAGCTTCAGCTTTATCAGCTGCGATTACCGGCCAGTTGAATGTAACTTGTTTTGGTAACTCCACTGGTTCTGTTACAGTTGCCGGAAATGGTGGCACACCTTCCTATCAATATGCTATTGATGGAGGACTTTTCCAGGCAAGTGGTACATTCCCGAACCTTGCAGCAGGCTCTTATGCTATAACTGTCAGAGACGCCAATAACTGCACTTTTAATGTGCCTGTTGTCATCACACAACCTGCTTCCGGATTATTAGTTTCAATCAACAGCCAGACAAATGTGGCTTGCTTCGGAGAAATTACCGGAAGTGCAACGGCAATTGCTACTGGTGGTACGCCATCTTATGCTTATTCATGGAATACAATACCTGTACAAACTACAGCAACAGCAACCGGGCTCGCGGCAGGAACATACACCGTTACAGCGACTGATGCAAGTGGCTGCACTAAGATTGCCAATGCTACGATCACCCAGCCTCCTGCTCTCATTATAAGCATTACCAATCAGGTGAATGTCGCTTGCTTTGGTGAAGCTAATGGCAGCGCAACTATTACTGTTACAGGAGGCGCACCTCCTTACACTTATTCCTGGAATACTGTGCCGGTACAAACTAATGCCATAGCCACCAATCTGGCCGCAGGGAATTATACAGTGACTGTAACAGATGCAAACGCATGTACTGCTACATTTAATATTACGATTACTGAACCTTCTTCGTCCCTGTCCGGTTCAAATACAAACCAGGTAAACGTAACATGTTTTGGCAATCATACAGGCTCATTTACAATTACTGGTAGCGGCGGAACCCCAACTTATCAATACAGCCTTGACGGTGGAGCATTCCAGGCCAGCGGAATATTCTCCGACCTTGCAGCCGGAACTTATACCGTCA
>DASVHX010000349.1:0-2357 GCA_036382355.1 Bacteroidales bacterium | reverse complement strand
GTGTATATCAAAGCGTCACAGCATATCGATTATGTAAAGAATTATCTATAACTGTGTAATTTTCTCTGTTTATTAATGTCCTACTTTGCTTCTGTGAGGACAAAAAGTCATGAAAACAGAGTAAAAACAGGTGAAAAAGATACTGAAATGTCCTTTAATAGGGGGATTCGGACAGACTTCACATGACATGGGTGCAGATCCCGCACTGACGTTTGGACAGGGCTATTTTTGACTAACGCACCAAAAAGGTAAAAGCAAGAATTTTACGTAAATCAGGCGGAGTTAGGGCTTGAGATAGCAAAAAAGCTCTACAAAAAAAGCCCGTTCACCACACAATTGATTCGAGATATTACCAGCTCTGCCTGAGGTCAAAAGCCGTTTTGGATTTTCACATCCCTTTCGAAAGATTGATATATTGTTGTGTATAGCTCTTATTTATTATCGCAAGTTAATTGACAGGAATATAATGGAGTGATGAAATGAAAAAGATTATAGTTGTAATTATATTAGCTCTCATTTTTGCAATGGTCATGATTGGTGATGCCGGCACTAATAATGCAAAGGGCGTTACATCTGAAAATACAAAGAACATTATTCTCGGTTTTAGTGATAAAATCCCGAGTGACATACATAAAAAGGTAAAGGCACACGGTGCTTCGGTAGTCTCAAAGAATGACGAATTAAACTTTGTGGTCGTAGATCCAAAGGGAAGGAATAAGGCTGAACTGATGGCTGAAATGAGCGAGTTTGCAAATATATCTTATGTTGAGGAAGACTATATTGCCACAGCATTTCTTGACCCGAACGACCCCGGCTACCTGAGCCAATGGGGTCCCAATGATATATTTGCACCTCTCGCATGGGATATTACCCTTGGCAGTCCCAATGTGATAGTTGCAATCGTGGATACCGGGGTTGATTATAAACATCCTGATATTTCGGGGAATTATTACGTTGGAGGTTACGATTTTATTAACAATGATGCAGACCCGATGGACGATAATGGTCATGGAACCCATGTGGCTGGTATAGTAGCGGCAGTAACGAATAATGGAATCGGGGTTGCCGGGATAACCCAGTCTAAAATTATGGCTGAGAAAGTGCTAAACGCAAGCGGAAGCGGCTCGTATAGCGCTGTCGCCATGGGCATCACCCATGCAGCAAATAACGGTGCAAAGGTTATCAGTATGAGTTTCGGCGGAAATTCTTCCTCCAAGACATTAGAGAAAGCCGTGAATTATGCCTGGAAAAAGGGAGTGCTCATCGTGGCTTCTGCTGGAAATGGTTATGGCGGGACAATAAGTTATCCTGCTGCTTATTCCAACGTAATCGCGGTTTCTGCTCTTAACCCGGATGACAGCTTTGCTATTTACAGCAATCATGGTAAGAAGATTGAACTATCTGCGCCGGGAACCAGCATATACAGCACTTATCTGGGCGGAGGATATATATCCTTGAGTGGTACCTCAATGGCTACGCCTTTTGTTTCAGGGTCAGCAGCTTTAGTGTGGTCCAAGAATAGCCGGCTTACCAACAAGAAGGTCAGGGATATCCTTGATAATTCTGCAGTCGATCTCGGGGCACGCGGAAGAGACGTATATTTCGGATACGGAAAGGTAAATCCTTATGGGGCGCTTCAGCAGACCAAATTACCAAAAGAAGAGGAGATAATAAAGCAGTAGTGGCAGTTGCCCGAAAACTTGTGAAAAATAAAAGATGGCCTTCCGGTAGTAATTGCGAAAAAAACGTCGAACTTAGGGTATCACCCCCGATTCGTCCGTAAATATAACCTTTATAGCGGCCAAAATCCACGAATTGGACAATTCTAAAGATATATCAGTAGTTTGGTAAAGTACATTATAGCTGCATGCTGATTTATGGTTACTGGCATACAGGAATAAATAAAGTAATATTTATTTATTCCTGTATTATTTATACGCTGGACTTTATTCCCTTCCATTTAGGGGATTCTTCGTTATTTTTATTATAGAGTCTCACAGAGTCATCCAACACTGGAAATCTAAAAATAAGGATAAATATTTTTAGAAGTGTCCAAGTCGTGGATTTTGTCCACTATAAACCTAAGTGGCCCCAGGATGCAGAAGTGTCGCTACTACCCCAAACAGAACTCCAAAACAATTTCCCTGATTTTGAGATTGAGGTCTCGGATCAAGAAAACACACAAGCATTCTGGACAAACGTAGACGATATTAAGATGACTGATATCATAGGCTGTGGGACAAAATTAACCGGGGTACAGTCTCATCAAATTATGCCAGACACCCGTACATTTTAACGCAGTGCCAATACGATCATCCCTTTTTTGTCCCACTTTCCATCCAAACCACCTTTTGTCA
>DASVHX010000348.1:0-4845 GCA_036382355.1 Bacteroidales bacterium | reverse complement strand
AAAGCGAAAGGACTCTTCAGCATGCATTTCGGCCTGGTTCTGAGAATTGAAAATATACCTCACGATTCCCTGTTTATCAACAATATAAGTTACCCTGCCAGGTATTAATCCCAGGAAATTTGTTGGTACTCCAAAACGCTTTCGTACTTTTTTATCTTCATCGCTTAATAAGGAAAAAGGGAGTTTATGTTTGGCGGCAAATTCACTGTGGGACTTCCTGCTGTCGGAACTAATTCCGATTACTTCTGCTCCGGCATCCGAAAAATCCTCATACATGTCGCGAAACTTGCATGCTTCCTTCGTGCAGCCCTGCGTCTCGTCTTTTGGATAGAAGTAGATAACCAAATTATGCTTACCCAAGTGTGTAGCCAATTGAAAAAGATTTCCGTTCTGATCATAAAGAGAGAAGTCGGGAACTCTGCTCCCGACTTCAATTTTATGAATTGGCCCCATGCTCTTACGTATAAATATTACTGAAACGGCAATAGCAAGAAGAGCAATTATATATAATTTCATATTAGCTCTGAAAGTCCTTGAGTGTTTCCATCAATTTTTTACGGGTAAAGAATATCCGACTTTTCACTGTGCCGATGGACAAATTCAGCTGATCTGCAATTTCCTTGTACTTATATCCTTCGGTATGCATTTCGAAAGGCATACGCTGATCGGGTTGCAATTTCGAGATTCCCTTATGAATCTCCTGCAGTGACATTTGTGATTCCGGTGAGGCAAATTCCGATTTGCGTGGTATGTTAAGCAAAAACAAATCTTCCGTGTTGTCAACGATAGTGTTTGCCTTCACTGAACGACGGTAATTATTGATGAAGGTATTTTTCATAATAGTATACGTCCAGGCTTTAAGGTTGGTATCGTCAGCAAATTTATCCCTGTTTGCAAGTGCTTTAAGATAAGTGTCCTGAATAAGGTCTTTTGCTTCTTCGCGGTTATTGGTAAGGGTGTTTGCGAAGTATGAAAGGTTATCATGCAGGCTGATGAGTTTACTGCTGAATTCTATCTGTGTCATGATATTTGGTTTTTATTGGTTCAACAATGTTTAACAATTACGATGCTAAGATAAACAATTTAGTAACATTCTAAATAGTGTATAACCAGATATATTACAACAAAACATGTATAAAAATAAATATGTCATATTATCAATATGTTATGTAATAATTTAGAATCTAAATAATTGTTAAAATTGTCTCAAGGGAGATCGTATGAAGGCAAACCAGGTATAAGGGATCCCAATACTGAACAGTTTGTTCAATATTTGGTCAAGTATTAGTTTAAAAGGTTATTTACGGAAGTATAGTTCCTTGCTGGAAACTAAAGTAGAATACTCAGCCAATCAATTAAGGATGCCTGGTTGTTGCCAGATCATAATTCAACATGCCAAATCATGACAAGATAGTGTGATAGCATGGTAAATATGAAAGAAATGCAACCTGAGATTTCAGAGAGATTGAAGTGCGGCAAGAAGTTCGTCGGAAGAAGAAATCTGCCTGACATTTTTCGGCATCGTGATGGCATATTCGCGTACCTGGAACCCACTTATAAATATCGTTTTGTCCGGGAATTCAGCAGATAGTTTTTCAATATACGATTTAAGATCCTCTTCCGTAATAAAGGATGTAAATGATGTAAACAGGAAATCAGGCGGTTTCATTTGTGCTACCTCAACAAGATCCTCAAATGGGACATTCTGGCTGAGGTATACTACCCTGAAACCTGATTTCTTTATGAGAAAATGGGAATAAAGCAGGCCAATCTCATGAAACTCCCCATCTGGCAGAAATAGCAGGAATAATTTGGCATCGGCTGCAAGTGAGTCATATTGTCCGTCGATCGCGATAATAAGTTTCTGGCGGATAAGGCTTGAAACAAAGTGTTCCTGCCCCGGATTTATGGTACCGATTTGCCATAGGATACCTATTTTCTCGAAAAATGGATATATAATCTGTGTAACAGTATTTTCCAGCCCCAGCTTGAGAATGGACGTAGTGAGTATTTTGTCGAACTTCAGTTCATCCAGTTCAGACATCGCCACTATCAGGGATTCAATCTGATTTTCGAAATCATGTACATTTTCTGTAATCTCAAGTATTTTCTCGTTTATTTCCGCAGATTTCATTTTTACGATATGCGAAATTTTATAGCCATTACGATTTAGGATTGAGATGTTGAGAAAGGATCTCAGGTCCTGATCGGAATAAAAGCGAATATTGGTCAAAGTGCGCTCCGGCGTAAGAAATTTATAGCGCTTCTCCCACATCCTGATGGTATGTGCTTTAATTCCCGTTAACTTTTCGAGGTCTTTTATCGAATACTTTATCATGGTGAAAGATTATGCTATTTTCTTAAACAAACTATCTGAGATAATGTTTAAACATCAATTACAAAACAAATGTTTTTTGCTTAGATACTTAATCATCATCTATGTTATAATATGCTTTGAATATTTTTCACCAGTTGTATGGCCTCATTCGATTACAAATTATCCGTTATAAATTGCTTACACAGAGCATTATAATCGAAAAGATATGAAGGCAAATCGACATTAGGAAATAATTTTTTCTGCTTTTTGCAATGCAGCAGCCAGTCCTTCAGGTTTATTACCACCTGCAGTTGCATAAAAAGCCTGCCCGCCGCCACCTCCCTGAATTTCAATTGCAAGTTCGCGCACGATTTTTCCGGCATCGAGTTTGCGGGATTCTGCAACATTTTCGGAGATCATCACCGTAAGGGAAGCCTTACTTTCATTAGCAGAACCCAATACCAGGAAAAGCCTTTCTGTTGATGCTTTAAGGGCAAAAGCCAGATCCTTCATAGCATTCTGGTCAAGATCGGTTTGGGCAATAATAACATGAATTCCATCCACGATCCTTGCACTGTTAAGAAGTTTGTCCTTAAGTCCTGCCACTTTTGATGCATTGAAATTATCAATCTGTTTGCGAAGCTCTGCATTCTGGCCCATCAACGATTGAACTGCTTTTAATGGTTCAACAGGGCTTTTTGTTAGTTGTTTAAGTTCTTCCACCAAAGCTGCCTGTTCCATCAGGAATGCTTCAGCCTTATCCGCGGTAATAGCTTCAATTCTGCGCACACCGGCGGCGATAGCACTTTCGCTTGAAATTTTGATTATACCAATTTCACCGGTATATTGCACATGGGTTCCTCCACACAACTCAGCCGAATCTCCGAATTGGATTATCCTTACCGAATCTCCATATTTTTCACCAAAGAGAGCCAATGCTCCAATTTTCTTTGCTTCATCCATTGTGGCGTTGCGCGTTTCGGAAAGCGCCAGGTTTTTCCTCACCATTTTATTTGCGAGCATCTCCACTTGTCCTAGTTCATCAGCGCTTAACTTCTGAAAATGCGAAAAGTCGAAGCGTAGGTAATCTGGCCCAACATAAGATCCTTTTTGTTCAACATGATTCCCCATAACCTTCCTGAGTGCGAAATGCAGCAGATGTGTGGCTGTGTGATTATTGGCAGTATGCTGCCTTTTTTCTATATCCACTGTTGCTTTAAATATCTTCTCCGGCGATTTTGGCAAGGTATTAACGATATGCACCGAAAGGTTGTTCTCTTTCCGGCAGTCAATGATTTCAATTTTTTCGTCGTCGCTGGCAATAAAGCCAGAATCGCCGACCTGGCCGCCACTTTCGGCATAGAAAGGTGTCCGGTCAAAAACGAGTTGGTAAAGGTCTTTTCCTTTAACATTCAGTTTGCGATACCGGATAATTTTTACTTCTGCCTCCAGAAAATCATAACCGATAAATTCAGGTTCTATTTTCCCGCTGATTTCTACCCAGTCGCTTGTTGCAACAACAGCATCCTGGCGCGAACGGCTCTTCTGAGCTTCCAGGCCTTTTGTAAAACCGTCCATATCCACATCCCATCCTTCTTCTTTGGCCATAAGACGGGTAAGATCAATCGGGAAACCGTATGTATCATACAATTCAAAAGCAAATTGGCCTTCGATAACGCGCGATGTCTGATTGGAAGCAAGATATTGGTTGAATTTCTGAATACCAAGCGAAAGCGTCCGCAGGAAAGAGTGTTCCTCTTCGGCTATTACCTTGCTAATGAGAGTTTGCTGGTTTTTTAGTTCCGGAAAAATGTCGCCCATCTGGTTAACCAGCACCGGCAAAAGTTTGTGGATGAAAGGTTCGCGTAATCCGAGGAATGTATAACCATATCTTACAGCCCTGCGCAAGATGCGGCGAATAACGTAACCGGCCTTATTATTGGAAGGAAGTTGCCCGTCGGCAATGGCGAAGGCGATGGCGCGGAGATGATCGGCTATTACGCGCATGGCAATGCTGGCTTTGGGTTCGCTGCCATAGGCTATTCCCGATATTTTAGCTATTTCGCCAATAAGCGGTTGAAAAACATCGGTATCGTAGTTCGATTTTTTACCTTGCAAAACCATGTTCAGCCGTTCGAAGCCCATCCCGGTATCCACATGTTTAGATGGTAGTTGCACCAGAATGCCATTGGATTGCCTGTTGAATTCGATAAATACAAGGTTCCAGATTTCGATAACAAGCGGATGGTCGCTGTTCACAAGCGTTTTTCCATCAATAGCCTGCCGCTGATCATTATCCCGGATATCAACATGGATTTCGGAGCAGGGACCGCAAGGACCGCTATCGCCCATTTCCCAGAAATTATCTTTCTTCGAGCCATATATAATACGATCTTCGGATACAATGCCTTTCCATAAATCAAGCGCTTCCTGATCTGCAGGAAGATTGTCGACGGCATCGCCGCCAAAAACGGTAACATACAACCGGTCCTTTTCAATGCCATAAACGTCGTGAAGCAGTTCCCATG
>DASVHX010000347.1:0-4682 GCA_036382355.1 Bacteroidales bacterium | reverse complement strand
GATAAAAAATCTGAAGTGGCTAAAGACTATATTTCAAAAAACCTGTACATACCCAACAGTCCGTGGATTGATATTTACAACCCTGAAACACAAAAAACACACTGGAATGTTTTAAATAAAAATTTATTCAGTCTTGGTGTTGATTCGTGGTGGATGGATGCCACCGAACCGGAGAATGATGCATTAAAAGGCAAGCAAACTTATTTTGGGCTGGGAGATTTTTACCGGCTTACTTATCCATTGTTTGTAAGTAAAGCGATCTATGATGGCCAACGCAAAACAGACCCTTCGAAAAGAGTGGCCATTCTTACCCGTTCAGCCTTTGCCGGCCAGCAACGTTATGGTACCATTAACTGGTCGGGTGATGTTGGCTGGAGCTGGGATACTTACAAAAGACAAATTGTTGCAGGGTTGAATTATAATTTAACCGGTATGCCTTACTGGACAACGGATATCGGCGGTTTCTTTCGTCCCGGCCGTGGGCAGTATACCGATAGTAGATATCACGATATTCTTACCCGCTGGTTTCAATGGGGTACGTTCAATCCTATCTTCCGCATTCATGGTTATCAAACAGAAACCGAGCCCTGGAAATACGGCGATACTGTAATGACGAATATACGTAGCATGCTTGATCTGCGTTATCGCCTGATACCTTATATTTATTCGGAAGCATGGCAGATATCCAGTAAAGGCTCTACTATGATGCGTCCGTTGGTGATGGATTTTAAAGATGATCCAACTGCTATTGCACAACCATATGAATATATGTTTGGTAAATCTTTCCTTATTGCGCCAATCACCGAACCTGATGTTACTGAATGGAATGTTTATTTGCCACAATCAACTGGATGGTACGACTTCTGGACTGGCAAACGTTTCAATGGTGGACAAACAATAAAAACTGCAGCACCGCAAGACAAAATCCCGGTGTTTGTAAAAGAAGGTTCTATTGTTCCTATGGGAAAATTGATGCAGTATACAAATGAAAAACCAAACGATACAGTTGAAATACGAATTTACAAAGGAGCTAATGCTGAATTCAGTTTATATGAAGATGAAGGCGACAATTATAATTACGAGAAAGGTAAATACACCGTGATACCCTTTGCATGGAATGAAAAAACACAAACATTAACCATTAGCAAATTACAAGGTGCATATCCCGGTTATCTGACGAAACGAATTTTTAATATTGTTTTTGTAAGTGAGGGTAACGGTGCAGGCATTGCAGATGCGGCAATAAGGAAATCAGTTGTTTACATCGGGAATAGTATAACATTAAAAACCAGGTAGTAACAAAAAGAAGTTAATACTCATGCTGCCATTGTTACTCTAAATAGAAAAGATGAAAAAAATAAACACAATTATATGTGTATTTTCCTGTCTTTTGCTGGCTGGCAGTTCAACTCATGCAACAACATGCATTATAAAATTGTAAACTTGCCAAATAATGAAATACGTATTTAAATTCATTATCGCTATCTTTTTTTGTTTTGCATTTCTGCAAAAAATAGATGCTGCTGTTGTTGATACCGTGTCGACGTATAGCCCATCCATGAAAAAAACAATAAAAGCGGTTGTAATTACTCCGGATGATTATGCATCTGCAAAAGCATTACCTGTTGTTTACCTGTTGCACGGCCACAGCGGTAATTACAGCGATTGGGTAATCAAAGCAAAGGGTTTTGAAAAGGCAGTTGACCTCTACGAAATAATAATTGTTTGTCCAGATGGTAATAACAGTTGGTACTGGGATAGCCCTGTTGATCCCAATTATAAATATGAAACTTATGTGTCCACTGAGCTGGTAAGTTGGATTGATAGCAAGTATAAAACCATTAAAGACAGAAAGGGAAGAGCAATCACAGGTTTAAGCATGGGTGGTCATGGTGCTTTGTACCTGGCTATTAAGCACCAGGACGTTTTTGGCGCTGCAGGTAGCATGAGTGGCGGAGTGGACATCAGGCCTTTTCCCAATAATTGGGATATGGCTTTGCGATTAGGCAGTTATTCAGAACATCCGGAGAACTGGGAAAAAAATACAGTAATTAATTTATTGCATTTGGTCAAACCAAACTCTCTTGCTCTGTTGATTGATTGCGGCACAGAAGATTTCTTTTTTAAGGTGAATGAAAACATTCATCAGCAATTGTTATACCGTAATATTCCTCACGATTATATTACCCGTCCAGGCGCACACAACTGGAATTATTGGACTATTGCCATACAATACCAGTTATTGTTTATGAATAATTACTTTAAAAATCAATCAAAGTAATGATATGAAAAAATGAAAATTATAAATGTGAGAAAATAAAATGCTATTCACCAAACATAAGTTTCAATTCTAACAATAATGAAAAAAATATTCTTCCTCTTCCTATTGTTTATAACAGCTATTAGCTTTTCGCAAACCAAGTCGGGCTTAAAACTTTGGTACAAACAACCATCGGGCAAAACATGGGAAAATGCGTTGCCAATTGGTAACGGCAGGTTGGGTGCGATGATTTATGGAAACGTAGAACAGGAAACCATCCAGCTAAACGAAAACACTGTTTGGAGTGGGAGCCCCAACCGTAATGATAATCCATTAGCATTGGATTCTCTCGCTATAATAAGACAATTGATATTTGATGGTAAACAGAAGGATGCAGAACGGATTTCCAATAGAGTGATCATCACTAAAAAATCGCATGGGCAAAAGTTTGAACCGGTGGGCAGTCTTCAACTCGCTTTTGATGGACACGATAATTTTTCAAACTACCATAGAGAATTGGATATTAAAAGAGCCGTAACCAAAACCTCCTATACTGTTGGCGATGTAACCTATACCCGGGAAGCATTGGCCTCTTTTCCGGATCGTGTTGTAGTAATGCGGTTAACTGCAAGTAAACCTGGCAGCATTTCTTTTACCGCTTTTTTTACAACACCTCAGAAGAGAGCAACAATTAAAACAGTCCCAATAGCTACTGCGAATAAAGAATTAACGATTGCAGGAACAACTTCTGATCATGAAACGGTTAAAGGCATGGTGAAGTATAAAGGCATCGTGCGTATGAAGCTCGAAGGTGGTACTCTCTATTCGACTGATACATCTCTTAGCGTTAAGAATGCAAATGCTGTAACGATCTACATTTCCATCGCTACCAACTTTAATAATTATCACGACATCACCGGTGATGAAAATAAAAGAGCCGCTGAGTATTTAAATAAAGCTTATCCTAAATCATTTGCCACAATTCTGCCTGCTCACGTTGCTGCTTATCAAAAATATTTTAACAGGGTAAAACTTGATCTTGGCAACACAGAAGCAGCCAATCTTCCCACTGATGAGCGGTTGAAAAATTTTAATTCTGATAATGATCCGCAGTTAGTGACAATGTATTATCAGTACGGTCGTTATTTATTGATTTCCTCTTCACAACCTGGCGGCCAGGCCGCTAACCTGCAGGGGATTTGGAATGATAAGATCAATCCGCCGTGGGATAGCAAATACACGATCAACATCAATGCTGAAATGAACTATTGGCCTGCAGAAAAAACAAATCTTGCAGAGTTGCACGAACCGTTCATTCAAATGGTAAAAGATCTGTCAGTGACCGGGCAACAAACGGCAAAAGATATGTATGGCGCAAGAGGATGGGCAGCACATCATAATACCGATATCTGGCGTGCTACCGGTGCTATTGATGGAGCTACATGGGGAGTGTGGAGTGCAGCAGGTGGCTGGACCAGTCAACATCTTTGGGAACATTACATGTATAGCGGAGATAAAACGTTTCTTGCTTCTGTTTATCCTATACTTAAAGGCGCAGCTACTTTTTATGTTGATTTTTTAGTGGAGCATCCAAAATATCATTGGCTCGTAATAAACCCGGACATGTCGCCGGAAAATGCACCGGCAGCTCACCAGGGTTCTTCTCTTGATGCAGGCACAACCATGACCAACCAAATTATTTTTGAATTATTCAGCTCCACCATTAAGGTAGCAGAAATTTTAAAGAAAGACCCTGCATTTATTGATACGTTGAAACAAATGCGCAAGCGCCTTCCTCCAATGCATATTGGCCAGTATGGTCAATTGCAGGAGTGGCTGGATGATATTGATGATCCAAAAGATAATCATCGCCATATTTCCCATCTCTATGGTTTATTCCCATCCAATCAAATATCACCATACCGCACTCCTGAATTAAATAGTGCAGCTAAAACTACATTGACACACCGCGGTGATGTATCAACGGGTTGGAGTATGGGATGGAAAGTGAACTGGTGGGCAAGAATGCTGGATGGTAATCATGCTTATAAATTAATACAAAACCAACTTTCACCGGTAAATACAACCGGTACAAGATTTGACGGTGGTGGCGGCACTTACAATAATCTTTTTGATGCTCATCCGCCTTTTCAAATTGATGGAAATTTTGGTTGCACTTCAGGCATTACAGAAATGCTGATGCAAAGTGCTGATGGCGACATTCATTTGCTTCCTGCTCTTCCCGATGCATGGCCATCAGGAAGTATTAAAGGAATAAGGGCAAGAGGAGGTTTTGAAATTGTGGACATGGAATGGAAAGATGGAAAGCTTGTGAAAGCTATCATTAAATCAACATTGGGAGGCAATCTTCGTTTGCGTGTTACCAATACAATGAAATTGAACACCGGGAGCGCATTGAAAA
>DASVHX010000346.1:0-7354 GCA_036382355.1 Bacteroidales bacterium | reverse complement strand
ATGAAGTGCAAGGTTTTGATTGTTAGCGCGCTCATCTGTCTTTCAGTGCTGTCGTTATGTGCACAAAAAGAAGATGAACGATATCACCTGTTTGGAACCGAAAATCTCCGGCAATTCAAAGAGTATGTTGGCCCGCTCGTTGCGATCTCAAATGTGGAAGGAAATGTTTCTGTCGATTTAGGAGTCACCGGCGGACTTATCGTAAATAATAAATTCTTTGTTGGCGGTTATTTTCAGGGGCTTTTAACTAAGCCTCCCCGCACTGATCTTGCAGCAATCGGTTACCCGGCGTTTAACGATGGAGAAATAAAAATGCTTCATGGAGGTATGTTGCTTGGCTATATTCATAAACCGGCAGAAATGATACACTGGGGTATCAGCAGCTCATTTGGCGTGGGTGCATTATACCTTTATGCAAAAGATACTGTTAATCAGAACACAAAAAAACTCTATCGGGATCGGGTTTACGTCATAACTCCAAAGTTCTTTGTGGAAATGAATATGACAAATTGGTGGAAAGTTAATATAAGTGCCGGCTACCGTTTTTTGGGAAAAGTGAATAGTACTTATATAAATCAAGCTCAGGAGGAATTACCATTATTCTATAAATCCGATTTTAATCATCCGGAATATATGATATCGCTTCTATTTGGGAATTTTACTTATCATTCAGGAGTGCTTCACAAATAGCCATTAACAGGATTTTGGAGTTTAGGTAAGAGATTAATTTATTTGTTAAACAGGCAATGGGGTTTTCTGTTTAGCACTAAAAAATGACGAACTTAAACTAATGAACTAAATATGGCGTTATACAACCTTTTCAGACCAAATGCATCAGCGGTATCATCAATCAACTTTTAATATCTTATTAACAATTACGCAGAACAAGTATTTCTAAATATGCGACTATCTATTTTTACCAGGTTTATGCTATTGATCGCGTTGTTTTCTTTTGGCGGTCAAGCCTTTGCTAAAGATTCATCCGGAAAAACATACGCCATCAGCGGCTATATAAAAGACGGCAGTAATGGAGAAGCCCTTACAGGCGCTACAGTTTACATCCGCAGCCTTAAATCGGGCGTTACTACAAATCTTTATGGATTTTATTCAATCAGCTTGCCCGAGGGCAGCTACTTGCTGGAGTTTTCATTTTTAGGATATGCCACAAAGCAACAGCAGGCTGACCTGCGTGAGAACGTGACTTTGAATATAGACCTCATGCTGAGGCATGAAGAACTTACCGAAGTTGAGATTGTTGGGCAGCGTAAGGATGATAATATAAAAAAACCTGAAATGAGCGTTGTTAGAATGGATGTGAAAGCTATCAATCGCATCCCGGCGCTGTTTGGCGAAGTGGATCTTATCAAAGCCATTCAATTATTGCCAGGTGTGCAGGCTACGAGCGAAGGTTCCACCGGGTTCAGCGTACGTGGGGGCAACCCCGACCAAAACCTTATCCTGCTCGACGAAGCAGTGGTTTACAACGCTTCTCACCTGCTCGGTTTTTTCTCTGTTTTCAACAACGATGCCATCAAAGATGTTACACTTTATAAAGGTGATATTCCTGCTTCCAGCGGAGGAAGGCTTTCCTCGTTGCTGGATGTGCGTATGAAGGACGGAAATTCCCGTAAGTTTGCAGCCACCGGAGGATTAGGGCTTATTTCGAGCAGGCTAACGCTGGAAAGCCCTGTATTTAATGATAATACTTCTTTCATTGTTTCGGGAAGGCGGACTTACGCCGATCTTTTTCTGCCACTGGCGAACAATAAAGATATCCGCGATAATAAACTTTACTTCTACGATTTAAATGCAAAGGCCACACATCGTTTCGACGACAACAACCGTATTTTCCTTTCAGGTTATTTTGGCCGGGATATTTTCAGCAATCAATTTGCCCTTATGAGCCTGGGAAATCAAACAGCTACATTGCGCTGGAACCATCTTTTCTCCAAAAGTCTTTTCTCTAATTTTTCTATCATATACAGTAAGTACGATTATAGCCTGGGAACCCCCGAAGGAGAAGCAAGTGCCTTTAAATGGACGTCGAATTTACGCGATTACAGCGCTAAAGCCGATTTCAGCTGGTTTCTCTCACCTTTGTCGACTATCAAATTCGGCGCTTCTACCACGTACCACGAATTTTCCCCTGGAGATGCAAGAGGCGTGGGCGATAGTACGTTAATCTCTGAATATATACTTCCCGGCAGCTATGCGCTTGAGCATGGAATATACATCAGCAATGAGCAAAAGATTTCGGGTTTGCTTACGCTGAAGTATGGCTTACGCCTTTCTGTTTTTCAAAATGTAGGAGCGGCAACACTTTACCATTACAATGCCGGATTCGAGGCAATTGATTCCACGATATTTGGTAAAGGTAAATTCTTTAATAATTATGCCGCGCTGGAACCAAGGATAGGATTAAACTATGCAATAAATGAATTGTCGTCGGTAAAAGCCAGCTATTCGCGGACTGCACAATATGTGCATCTTGCGCAGAACTCCACTGCCGGCACACCGCTCGATATATGGTTCCCTTCGTCTCCTAATATTAAACCATCTATAGCCGACCAGGTGGCTTTGGGTTATTTCCGTAATATCCGGCACAATACGGTCGAAACTTCCGTTGAAGTGTATTACAAAAAGATGGGCAATGTTATCGATTTCCGCGATCACGCACAGTTACTCCTGAATAGAAAACTGGATGGCGAATTAAGATTTGGAAATGCATGGGCTTATGGTCTCGAAATGATGGTAAAAATACCCGAGGGGCGGCTGAACGGATGGGTAAGCTATACGCTTTCGGCCAGCAAACGCAAGATAGCGGAGATCAATAGCGGGAATATATACAGTGCTCCCTATGATAAACCTCACAACATATCTGTCGTGTTCAATTACGAGCTTTCGAAGCGCGTTCTCATTTCGGCCAACTGGGTTTATGCAACCGGTATTCCTGTTACCTACCCAACAGGTCGCGCCGTTATCGGCAATAAAATCGTTCCGATATATTCCGATCGCAATGCTTATCGTTTGCCCGATTATCATCGCCTGGATATTGCAGTCACCTTAAAAGGTAAGTCTAAGGAAGGCCGGCGCTGGCATGGCGAATGGAATTTTTCCGTGTACAACGCTTATGGCCGCAGGAATGCCTGGACCATCAATTTTGTGCAGGACGATAAAAACCCGAATATCACGTATGCCGAGAAAACCTACCTCTTCTCCGTCATACCGTCGGTCACTTATAATTTCACTTTCTGAACAAAGCGTAATGATGAATAAACATAATATATATATCCCGGCACTTTCGCTTGTACTTTTGCTTTCGTGGGGCTGCACCGAAAAGATCGATCTGAAACTCGACAGTTCCTATACACGACTGGTTGTGGAAGGAGCCATCTCTACAGATACAATGCCTCAGCAGGTAAAGCTAACTGCTACGTCGAGCTATTTTTACAACGAACCTGCGCCTAATGTTACAGGAGCTACAGTCACAATAAGCGATGGAGAGAACACCTGGCCGCTTGCAGAAACAACGCCAGGTTTGTATCAAACTTCTCCGGATGTATTTGGTAGGCCAAACCATACTTATAAGCTGGAGATTTTATTGAAAGAGCCGGTCAACGGTCATTCAACGTATGAAGCAAGCAGCTTGTTGCGCCCCATAGTGAAGGCAGATTCGATCAGGCTGAAGTTCCACCCCGATTGGGGCAAGGAAGGATTCTACGAAGTGCAATGCTACGTTCTCGATCCGCCTACAACGGATTTTTACATGTTCGACATCTACCGGAACAGTACCTTAGTTACTGATACCATCGATAAAAAAACAGTGGTTGACGACCAATTGTACAATGGCAATTATACGAATGGAATAGGCGTGGGTTTCCTGAACCAGGCCCGCGCCGATCAGCGTCTCATTCCGGGGGATATTGTCACATTGAAGGTGGCCAGTATTACCTCAGATTATTTCAAATTCATACAGGCTGTGCAAACCGAAGTTGGCGGGCAGAACCCGCTTTTCAGCGGTCCTCCGGCGAACATTCCGGGCAATATAAGCAATGGGGCAGTAGGCTTCTTTGCGGCCTATGCGAACACAAGAGCAAGTGCGGTTTTGAAGAAGGAGTAAGGAAAAAAATAATTTTTAATAACGGATTCAAACATGTCAGATCAGATAAGCAGTTTCAATATCCGTGTTTATGGATTGTTTATTCATGCAGGATCCATTTTAATTACCGATGAATTCAGGATGGGGCAATATTTAACGAAATTCCCGGGTGGCGGAATGCATTTCGGAGAAGGAACAATTGAATGCCTGCAAAGGGAATGTATGGAAGAGATAGGGCAGGAGATTAAAATTCAGCGTCATTTCTATACAACAGATTTTTTTCAAGCTACGTTCTTTCTTCCGCAAACAGAGCAGTTGCTGAGCATCTATTACCTGGCGGAACTGCTTAATCCGGCACTTTTAAATGTTGCCACAAAGCCATTTGATTTTGATAAGGTAAAAGAAGGCGCACAGCGGTTTCGCTGGATTCCTTTACCACAACTTACCGAAGATGAACTTACCTTACCGGTTGATAAGGTTGTAGCTGGTTTATTAAAGCGAAATCAGGAAAATAGCTAGCGGATTGAGAATCCCGAATAATTCATCAACACGCCATCCTGTATTTTAACATTCATAACCTTCGCTAATGGAGGACCTTGCCTGCACCATCCAATAAATGCCAGAACATCATCTTCTTCACCTTCCGCTTCGATATAAACATTGCCGTCATACGTATTACTTACCATGCCCGAAATACTGAAGCGTTGGGCTGCAAAACTCGCCGAATAGCGAAACCCTACATGTTGCACCCGGCCTTCGATGGTAATTAATTTGTTGATTTTCATTAAGGATGATCAAGGTTTATCTGATGCAAGGTAGTCTCCGGGTTATTAACTGTATAGTTTCTGCCGGGAATTTCAATAATAAATAAACGTTTTTGTCTTTTTGATTGAATAAATAAATAGAACAACCAGAACGAAGATAAAAAAAACTCCCAACTACACAAAAGGTAAATGGGAGTTTGTTGGGGTGGATGATGGGTCTCGAACCCACGACCTGTAGAACCACAATCTACCGCTCTAACCGACTGAGCTACAACCACCGTATGATTCAACGGCAAAAATAGGTTAAATTTCCGAAATGCCAAAGTAAAAATATTACCAATAAATCGTGGCTTCGGGTTGTATTGAAAAGCAGATGGCAGTCATTTTTGCATGGCTTCCGAATTATTCTTAGTTTTGCTCATAACAAAAAAACAAAATATATGGCAGATTTGATCGATTACACCATCCATGGCGACGATATGCAAATTGTGGAAATTGAACTCGATCCCGGCGAAGGTGTTAGAGCTGAAGTTGGTGCTATGATGTTTATGGAAGACGGCATCGTGATGCAAACCGGTACCGGGGGTGGATTATTTAAAGGATTCAAGCGCATGCTCACCGGCGATGGATTCTTTATCACTACATTTCTCAATACCGGCGCTACCAAAAAACATGTGGCCTTTGGAGCGCCTTATCCCGGCAAGGTGATTCCTTTTGAACTTGAACAGATGGGCGGTAGTTTTATTTGTCAGAAAGATTCCTTTCTCTGCGCTGCCAATGGCGTGGATATCGATATTGCTTTTACAAAACGCATGGGGGCTGGCCTTTTCGGAGGCGAAGGTTTCATTTTACAACGCCTCAGCGGTACCGGACGCGCATTTGTTCATGCCGGAGGTACCATAATAAAGCGCGAACTTGGCGAACAGGAGACACTGCGTGTTGACACCGGTTGTATCGTTGCTTTCGCGCCAACAGTGGATTATGATATTCAGTTTGTTGGTGGATTCAAAAATGCTATGTTTGGTGGCGAAGGCTTATTTCTTGCAAGGCTGGCCGGACCGGGAACTGTATATTTGCAGAGCCTCCCGCTTTCGCGCCTGGCCGATCGTATAGTATCGGCATCCCGCACAGGAAACCGCGACGAAAGTACCGGTATTGGCGGTATTGGCGGCAGCATTATCGGCGGATTGTTTGGTGGCGATAAGTCATATTAATCGTGGGGCTTTTTCGTAACAGGCAATATTCGGGAGAAGGATCGCTGACGCAATTAGCAATGCGGCGCTTGCTCAAAGATAAGTTTGCAGTGGTTTCAGCAGCAATCGTTTTATTGGCCATTCTCATAGCGATTTTAGGTTACCTCATCACACCTGATCAAACACCCTTTGCCAACGAACAAATACTCGAACTCTCATGCCGTAAACCTGGATCTTCTGCGAAGTTACTTTACTTAAACCGGCCACTGGAACATGCTGCAGTTTGGTGGCCTGCAAGGATGATCTGGGGCGAAAAAAGCAATTATCGCGCTGTTCCAATTCTTTCGTATCATTTCGAAAATGAGTTCATTGTTGTTAAGGCTTTTACCGGCCGTGACCTAACGGATGGACCTAATTTGAAATACAGCCTTTCCGATGTGCTATATGGTATTCCTAAATCGGATGTGGTTGCTCATAATAAAATTCAAATTATGAATTTGCACGATTCTGAAGGCAAACTTATAAGCAAGAATGTGAAGGAATTACAACAGGAAGTGGAGCAGAAGAACCTGGTTGTGAGGCACTATTGGTTGGGGACCGATCGTTATGGCCGCGATATGCTAAGCCAATTGATGATCGGAACGCGTGTCAGTTTATCTGTCGGGTTCATTTCCGTGGCTATTTCGCTGCTTATCGGGCTTTTTCTGGGCTCCATTGCGGGTTTCTTTGGCGGACGCACCGATGCATTGATTACCTGGCTGATAAATGTAGTTTGGTCCATTCCAACGTTGTTACTGGTCATCGCTATCACGTTTGCACTGGGTAAAGGTTTCTGGCAGGTATTTATTGCGGTTGGGCTCACTATGTGGGTGGAGGTGGCGCGGGTAGTACGCGGACAAATATTGAGTATCCGCGAAAAGGAATACGTGGAAGCAGGCAAAGCACTAGGATTTCGAAATCCACGCATCATATTCCGTCATATTCTGCCCAATACGCTTGCTCCTGTAATAGTAATTTCGGCGGCAAATTTTGCTTCTGCCATCCTGATTGAAGCAGGACTTAGTTTTCTCGGTATTGGTGTTCAGCCGCCCATGCCATCATGGGGCACCATGATAAAGGACAATTATGGATACATTATCCTCGATTCGGCTTACCTGGCCATTTTACCCGGCCTGGCTATAATGATTATGGTGCTTGCTTTTATGCTTATCGGCAATGGGCTTCGCGATGCGTTAGATGTTAAAGCTACCTGAAGTCTGTTCGTCCTTTTTGAGAAATCTGCTTTAAATGAAGCAAGA
>DASVHX010000345.1:0-10679 GCA_036382355.1 Bacteroidales bacterium | reverse complement strand
CAGGGTAACAGTTTTGATTTGCACTTCGCGTATACTTTATTCCTGGCTTTTTACGCCTGAAAAAAGCGTATTTTTGCGCCTTCTGTTTTCGGGGATGCGAATATCAGCAAAAAACAGATTTAATCAAACAAAACATTTTTTTAGCATGAGCGAGGCTGTTAAACATGAATGTGGGATTGCTTTAATTCGTTTGTTGAAACCGCTTGAATTCTACCAGGCTAAATATGGCAGTAGTGTTTATGGTCTCAACAAACTGCACCTGCTCATGGAGAAGCAGCATAACCGCGGGCAGGATGGCGCAGGAATAGCCGCCATTAAATTTGATGTGGAACCAGGTCAGAAATATATAAACCGTATCCGCTCCAACTCCTCTTCTCCAATCAACGACATTTTTAAACAGGTTTTCGACCGCCTCTCCGAAATCCGGGAAAAAACTCCTGAACGACTCAACGATGTGAACTGGTTGAAAAGGAATGTTGATTTTACCGGCGAACTTTTCATGGGGCACCTGCGCTATGGCACTTTCGGAAAAAATAATATTGAAAACCTTCATCCAGTAGTGCGTTTCAATAACTGGATGACGCGAAACCTTGTGCTGGCTGGTAATTTCAACATGACCAATGTAGATGAACTTTTCCAAAAATTGGTCGAACTTGGTCAGTACCCGGTAGAAACTTCAGATACAATTACCATTCTCGAAAAGATCGGTCATTTTCTGGATGAAGCAAACGAAGATCTTTATTTTTCGTTCAAAGATAAAGGCTTGAGCAAACAGGAAAGCACAAAACATATTGCACGGGATATCAACATTCAGGAAATCCTGCAAAAGGCTTCGGCCAATTGGGACGGAGGTTATGCCATTGTTGGCATGTTCGGGCATGGCGATGCATTTGTAATGCGCGACCCTGCCGGTATACGGCCGGCATTTTATTACGCAGATGATGAAGTAATTGTTGCGGCTTCTGAACGTCCGGTTATTCAGACGGCTTTTAATGTGCCCGTAGAGACCATCCACGAAATTAAGCCCGGGCATGCCCTTATCCTGAAAAAGGATGGAACGTTCGGTCAGCATCTCATTAACACTCCAACAGAGAAACGCTCCTGTTCATTTGAGCGGATTTATTTTAGCCGCGGGACTGACGTTGATATTTACAAGGAGCGGAAAAATCTGGGGAAACTACTCACAAAGGCTATTCTGCAGGCGGTTGATCACGATCTTGAAAATACGGTTTTCTCCTACATCCCCAATACTGCCGCCGTAGCTTATTATGGAATGGTGGAAGAACTTAACCGTTTCTGCGACAAGATTAAGATAGAACGGATTATTCAGTTGCAAGGCGATATAACCCCCGAAAAACTGGAGGAAATATTCAGTTTACATGCCCGTATAGAGAAAATAGCCGTAAAAGATATTAAACTCCGCACTTTCATAACACAGGATTCGCAACGCAACGACCTTGTAGCGCATGTATATGATGTTACTTATGGAACTGTTCGCCGTGGTACCGATAACCTGGTGGTGCTCGACGACTCTATCGTACGTGGAACTACACTCAAACAGAGTATAATCCGTATCCTTGATCGGCTTGGTCCCCGAAAGATAATTATTGCATCTTCAGCTCCACAGATCCGCTATCCCGACTGTTATGGTATTGATATGGCAAAACTATCTGATTTTATTGCCTTCCATGCGGCTATTGGATTATTGAGGGATACAAAACAGACGCACATTCTCAATGAGGTGTACAAGAAAGCCAAGGCCCAGGAAGATCTTCCCAAAGAAGAGGTTGTTAATTATGTGAAAGCGATCTATAAGCCATTTACTGCCATTCAGGTTTCTGAAAAGATTTCGCAGCTGGTAACCCCACCAGGCACAAATGCCCAGGTGCAGATTGTCTATCAGACTATTGAAGATTTGCACCAGGCTATACCAGGCCATACCGGCGATTGGTATTTCACTGGAGATTATCCAACTCCTGGCGGAAATAAGGTCGTAAACCGCTCGTTTATCAATTTTATTGAAGGGCGAAACGAAAGAGCTTATTAGGTATTAGGTTTTTAGGTTGAATATATTCCTACCGTCTAACATCCTACAACCTAAATACCTACAGTATAACAGCCAATTCTTCTTAAATAAAATGCTTACTGATGGCTGTTGCTATCTCTGCCAACTCTTCAGAAGTTAGTTTTAGTTTGGGTTTGCCAAAATCAATATCGTAGATAGAATTGATAGGCACCAGGTGAATATGTGCATGAGCCACTTCCAGGCCGATAACTGCTACTCCGATCTTCCCGCAGGGAATCACCTGTTTTATAGCACGGGCAACCCGCTTGGCAAAGAGCTGGAATTCACAATACCAGTCATCCTCCATATCAAAAATATAATCAATCTCCTTTTTAGGAATTACTAAGGTATGCCCTTTGGTAAGGGGATTAATGTCCAGGAAAGCCAGAAAATCTTCATTTTCGGCTACCTTGTAGGCCGGTATTTCGCCCTTTACGATTTTCGAAAAAATGGTCGACATGCTGTTCGCTTTTTTAGATTCTGTTATGGTTAATAATTAATAATACCGTGCGTAGAGTGCCAAGTACCTGGTGCCTGGTGCCTGGTGCCTAATGCCTAATGCCTGGTTAGTCATTTTGAATACGCATGATTTCTATCACTTCAAAAGGAATAACTCCTGAAGGGACTATTATCTCAACTTTATCACCAACGGATTTACCAAGCAGGCCCTGAGCAATGGGAGAGTTAACGGAGATTTTGCCGATTTTCAGGTTGGCTTCGTTTTCAGGAACAAGCGAATAGGTGAGCACTGAATCATTTTTCAGGTTCTTGATTTTCACAGTGGAAAGTATTAAAACTTTAGTGCTGTCAAGTTTGGATTCATCAATAAGCCTGGCGTCGCGAATGGTCTCCTGCAACTTTGATATGCGGAGTTCAAGCATGCCCTGGGCATTTTTGGCTGCATCATATTCGGCATTTTCCGAAAGATCACCTTTATCACGTGCTTCGGCGATTTGCTGAGATATTCCTGGCCTTTCGATACTAACAAGATGTTCCAATTCTACCTTCATCTTTTCGAGACCTTCGCGTGTGTAATACTTCACCTGTGTCATTTCGTCAACATTTGATAATAAATAAATAAGACAAAAGACCCTTCATGCAAAGGGTCCTTTGAAAAAACATTTTGGTAAAACCGGCCTGTTGCCGAGGTTTAGAAACTAAATTGTGCTCCTATGTTGTGTATATTGCTGAAAGGGTTGATGCCCATGTATGAAAATCAATGGCAAATATAAAACTTTTTCACAACCGCCCGAAAGTTTTGAAAAAGACATTAAAAAACCACTTAAAGTCTTTATTTACCGGAACAGTTTCATCTGTTTCTGAAAATTAGCTTTTAAAAGAATTTTTCAAGACTTTATTTTCAACTTTATTTTCCTGTGGTTTGATAATAATACAAAGATAATACAAGGTAAGGTAGTGTAATCAATATGCCCTGATTTTCTCACAGAGATTACCAAATACTACTTCGTTTTTATACTAAATTCTCCGGATATGACATTTCGACCAAAAACCATTGAGATTTTTTCCTGTTAAAAGTGTTTTTCGGTATGTTATTTTTTCTTTGCGCGATTTAGTTTGTCGGCACGTCGTTTTGTCTTCTTCATCATCTTCATTGTTTGTTTACTCTGGTTTTTAATATGCTGATGACGGGCTGCTTCATATTCTTTATTGCCTTGTTCATCTTTCTTCTCCATCTTTTTCTCAGTTTTTCTGCGACTGCTTTTATGCAACAGCGAACATCCAGGGGCTATAATCCCCAACATCAGTATAAATATAAAGTATTTTGGCCGGATGATAGTTTGCATAGCTGGAGCGTAATTTCCAAAATGAATTCCTTGGGCAAAAATACGTATCTTTATGGCTTGAATTTGATACAGACCTATAATGAAGTTCAGAATATCTTTTCTACTATTTCCGCTGGTTTTTCTATATATTTTTCTTGTTTCATGCCGCAAGGATAGTGCTTCAAGCCGTGTTCCTTATGTTTATGTTAATATTCAGTTATATCCCAACTCCATCGATTTTATTCCTACAAGCGGATGGGTTTATGTCACCGGAGGAAATCGTGGTATTATCGTTTATCGTATGACTGAAAATGAGTTTTTTGCTTATGATCGCACCTGTCCCTACGATCCTGAAAATTTAGCTGCGAGAGTAAGGATAGATCCATCCGGTGTTATTGTTGTGGATACGGTTTGCGGTTCAAAGTACATACTTACCACTGGTTATCCTATATCAGGGCCATCTAAATCACCGCTTCTGCAATATAGAACTTCCTACGATGGCGAAGTACTATACATTTCCAATTAATATTTTTAGTGAATGAGATATAATGTAAAAGGGGCCGAAACCCCTTTTTACATTTGATTCTGGAAGGTTTTAAAGTTGAATAAGACAGTTATATATTAAACAAAGCTTTGGATTCTAACAATTGCCTGTTGCCTTCTGCCTATTGCCTATTTCCTAATACCTGTAATGATCAGCCTTGTAAGGTCCTTCAGCAGGAATCCCCAGGTAACTAACCTGCTCAGGTGTAAGTTTGGTAAGTTTTACGCCGATTTGTTCCAGGTGAAGGCGTGCTACTTCTTCGTCCAGTTGTTTTGGAAGGCGGTAAACACCAACTTCATAGTTATTCTTCCAGAGTTCTAATTGTGCCAACGTTTGGTTACTGAAAGAATTACTCATTACAAACGATGGATGTCCGGTAGCGCAGCCAAGGTTTACCAGGCGGCCTTCAGCCAGCAGGAAGATGGCGTGTCCATCAGGGAAAACATATTTATCAACCTGAGGCTTGATATTGATCTTTTCGATACCCGGGAAATTGTTCAGTTTATCCACCTGTATCTCGTTATCGAAATGGCCTATGTTGCAAACAATTGCCTGATCGTTCATCTTTTTCAGGTGTTCGATGGTGATTACATCGAGGTTGCCGGTAGTGGTAACGAAAATATTACCTTCGGCCAGTGTATCTTCAACGGTAGTTACCTGGAAGCCTTCCATTGCAGCCTGCAAAGCACAGATCGGATCGATTTCGGTAACGATAACTCGGGCGCCGTAGGAACTCATTGACCGGGCACAGCCTTTTCCAACATCGCCATAGCCAAGTACAACCACAACTTTACCTGCAAGCATCACGTCGGTGGCGCGTTTAATGCCATCAGCAAGCGACTCGCGGCAACCGTAAAGGTTATCAAACTTCGATTTGGTAACCGAATCGTTAACGTTAATAGCGGGAACTAACAATTCGCCACGTTCCATCATCTGATAAAGACGGTGAACACCGGTTGTCGTCTCTTCCGAAACGCCCTTCCATTCCTTTACAGTCCGGTGCCATCTTTGAGAATCTTCTTCAAAGCATTCCTTAAGCTGGTTCATCACTGCAGTTTCTTCGGCATTGCCGGCAGCTTCATTCAGCAAGGCAGGGTTCTTTTCAATAGCAAATCCCTTATGAATCATAAATGTGGCATCGCCGCCATCATCTACAATTAATTGTGGGCCATTCCCATCAGGGAAAGTAAGTGCCTGGCGGGTACACCACCAATATTCGTCGAGGGTTTCGCCTTTCCAGGCAAAAACAGGTACTCCGCTGGCAGCAATAGCGGCAGCAGCGTGATCCTGTGTAGAAAATATATTGCAACTTGCCCAACGAACGTTGGCACCCAATTCTACCAGAGTTTCGATAAGTACGGCAGTTTGGATGGTCATATGCAGCGATCCGGTGATACGTGCATCTTTCAATGGCTTTTCAGCGGAGTGCTTACGACGGATGGCCATCAGACCAGGCATTTCCTTTTCGGCGATTTCTATTTCTTTTCGGCCCCAGACGGCAAGCGACATATCTTTTACTTTGTATGCAAGAGTGGGCGCAATTAAGGTTTGTTCCATTTTGAGTTTATTCAGTTTTGAAGTTTAAAAGTCTGCAAAAGTAACAATTTAACGGTTTAAATGTTGTACCGGGTAAATATTCATCCTGAAAGCAGAATGCTAAATGGCGTATTTTCAGATCAGAACAGCTTTATTTAGAATAATTCTTAAAAAAATCATGCAAATGATTTCTGCAATTAAAAAATTATTAATTTTACCGAACCAATTAAGCCTCCTTTTACAAGGTTGTTTAATTTATAAAGAAGAGTGGAGAGATTAGGCTCTATGAAACTCTAGCAACCTCAGGACTGTCCTGAACGGTGCTAAAACCTAATCCGCAAGTGGCGGAGATAATAAATTATATGACTATGAAAACACACGTATCATGCGTTGGCCTGCATAGCAGGGCACTCAAAACGAGGCAAAAGCCAAACTTTATTTTCTGTTTACCTGTTAGCATGCGAATGCGCTAAGATAAGGCGAAACGGTTTCGTCTTATCGCGAATTTCATGCGCCGGGCTGCTAAGGTCTTTGTGCGAAATATGGAATATTTGCTCATACCGTATGCTTTATAGCAGCAGATATTTCAAATCAGCACCGGAGGATTGGAAATGAAAACCAGTTATTTTATCCTCATAAAACGGAGAATACCAAGATCAACATTATATTATCTTATTGAAATCAAATAGTTTAAACAAGAAATAAACGCAATTCCTAATCCATTATAAACATTTTAAAACAAAAATTATATGAGCCAAAATACCCCCCATTTCGAAACATTACAGGTACATGCCGGATACGAGCCGGAAGCGACAACCCTTTCACGGGCGGTGCCTTTGTACCAGACCACTTCTTATGTATTTAAGGATTCTGAGCATGGCGCCAACCTTTTCGCGCTTAAGGAATTCGGAAATATTTACACCCGCCTGATGAACCCAACCACAGATGTATTTGAAAAACGCATTGCCGCCCTCGAAGGTGGTGTGGCAGCACTGGCTGTGGCATCCGGACATTCAGCCCAATTCATCGCGCTAAGCACAATACTTAAGCAAGGGGATAATTTTGTTTCCTCGCCGTACTTGTATGGTGGTTCTCACAACCAGTTTAAGGTTTCCTTTAAAAATTTCGGAATTGAAGCGCGCTTAGCTGATTCTCTCGAGGCGGAAAGCTTTGAAAAACTGATAGATAATAACACAAAAGCCATATTTCTTGAAACCATCGGTAATCCTGGTTTCCACATTCCTGATTTTGAAGCATTCGCCCGGTTATCCGACAAATATGGTATTCCGATTATTGTGGATAATACTTTTGGCGCAGGAGGATTCCTTTGCAGACCTATCGAACACGGTGCCCACCTTATAGTGGAATCGGCCACCAAATGGATCGGCGGGCATGGAACAAGCATGGGAGGCGTGATTGTGGACAGCGGGAAGTTCAACTGGGGTAACGGTAAATTCCCTCAGTTCACGGAGCCTTCACTGGGCTATCATGGCCTTAAGTTCTGGGAAGTATTTGGGGAAGGATCACCGTTTGGCAATATTGCATTCATTATAAAGGCAAGGGTTGAAGGACTCCGGGATTGGGGACCTGCCATCAGCCCGTTCAATTCGTGGCAACTGCTGCAAGGGCTGGAAACGCTTTCGCTCAGGATGGAACGGCACGTTGAAAATACGCTGGAATTGGCACTCTGGCTTGATAAGCATTCTGCTGTAGAGCAGGTTTTTTATCCGGGACTTCCTGATAGCCCGCATCACACATTGGCGTTGAAGTACCTCAAGCATGGTTTCGGTGGTGTGCTTTCGTTCACACTTAAAGGCGACCTGAAAGCTACTGCTCGCTTAGTCGACAGCCTGAAACTGGTAAGCCATCTGGCCAATGTGGGCGATACCCGCACGCTTATTATTCAGCCGGCAGCTACCACGCACCAGCAACTTTCGGTCGAAGAGCAGCAGAATTCAGGAGTACTTCCTAACTTGCTGCGCGTTTCTGTGGGAATTGAGCATATCGATGATATAAAGGCTGATTTCGAACAGGCGTTCCAACAACGGTAATTTATTGCAATGAGCGATCTGAAGAAATATAGAAGTGATAAACCTTTGGTGCTGGAAAGCGGCAAAGTATTGAATGGAATCGAAGTTGCCTACCATACCTATGGGCAGTATGATGCAGAGATCGACAATGTGATCTGGATTTGCCATGCGCTCACAGCCAATTCAAATGCCGAAGATTGGTGGCCACGCATGATTGGTAAGGGTTATCTCTTCGATCCGGAAAAACACTTTATTGTTTGTGCCAATATACTCGGCTCCTGTTATGGCACTACCGGACCGCTCTCTATAAATCCTGACACCGGGAAGCCTTGGTATCTTGGCTTCCCGGCGCTCACGGTACGCGATCTGGTGGCTGCTCACGAACTGCTTAGGGTTCACCTTGGCATTAAAAGGATTCATACAGTGATAGGCGGTTCCATTGGAGCACATCAGGCAATGGAATGGGCCATTATTCAGCCTGAACTCTTCGATCATCTCATCATTCTGGCGGCCGGAGCAAGTTACACACCCTGGGGAATTGCCTTTAACGAATCGCAGCGCCTGGCATTGCAGGCCGATCCATCATTCTATAATGAATCTGCTGATGCTGGTCAGGCCGGACTAATTGCCGCAAGATCTATCGCACTTATAAGCTACAGGAATTTTCTGATTTATAATAAGACCCAGGCAGAATATGATACCGAAAAGACCAATGACTTTAAGGCGAGCTCCTACCAGCGATACCAGGGCGAAAAACTGGTGAGGCGTTTTCATGCACATCCATATTTTACCCTTCTGAATGTTCTGGATTCGCATAATGTGGGACGCGGAAGAGGAGGCGTAGAAAAAGCGCTTACCGGCATAAAGGCCAGAACATTGGTGGTGGGAATTACTTCAGATTACCTTTTTGCTACACATGAGCAGGTTTCGCTGGCGAGTCAAATTCCAGGAGCAGTTTACAGCGAAATCGATTCGCTTTATGGTCATGATGGTTTCCTGGTAGAAGCGGAAAAAGTGACCCAGACAATCAATGATTTTTATTCAATTTAACAATTCACAAAATGCAAAATACCGTTAAAATAGGAATGTTTGGATATGGCTGTGTAGGGCAGGGGCTTCACGATGTGTTGCTTAGCAGCCGCGGATTCAGGAGCGATATTAAAAAAATCTGCGTGAAGGACCGCACAAAGCCCCGCCGGATTTCGGGCGACCATTTCACCTTTGATAAAAATGTTATTCTTAACGACCCGGAAATAAACCTGGTGGTAGAACTCATCAGCGATGCCGAAGAAGCATATAATATTGTAAAAACAGCGCTCATTAGTGGTAAGAACGTGGTAACAGCCAATAAAAAAATGCTGGCTACGCATCTGCCAGAACTTATCAAGCTTCAGGATAAGTATAAAGTTTCATTGCTTTACGAAGCTGCCTGTTGTGGCTGCATTCCCATTATCCGCAACCTGGAGGAATATTACGATAATGAATTGCTTTTCGCAGTGAGCGGAATCTTTAATGGCTCCTCCAATTATATTCTTTCAAAGATGTACAACGACCGCCTCGATTACGCCACAGCGCTGAAACAGGCGCAGGACCTGGGTTTTGCCGAAGCCGATCCTTCCCTGGACGTGGATGGAGTCGATGCAAAAAACAAGTTGGCCATCATCACCGGCCATGCTTATGGATTGTTTCTCGATCCGGATGAAATCTTTAACACGGGAATTTCCAAGGTTTCGAAATTCGATCTGCAATACGCCCGCGAAAAAGACATGAAACTTAAGCTGGTTCCCTCTGTTTATAAGGTAGATGAGAAAACTATTGCACTGGAAGTGATGCCGCATTTTATTACTTCGGATCAGTTTTTATTCAATGTGGAGAATGAATACAACGGTGTGATTGCAGAAGCTGCCTTTTCGAACCAACAGTTTTTCTATGGCAAAGGTGCCGGCGGACATCCCACCGGATCGGCCGTGTTGTCGGATATTTCAGCAAATTCTTACGGATATCGCTACGAATACAAAAAACTCTTCCAGCATAACGAAACCAATTATACCCGTGATGTGGATTACGAAGTTTATGTGCGTTATCGCAATAAAGCCGATCTTGAATATGTTGGACTCAAATCGGTATCAGAATCATTCAATGGAAAAGATTTCAATTATATTATCGGAATTACTAATCTTGACACAATGTACAAGAACCGATTAACTTTGCATAATCTTAATTTGTTTATTGTCAGAACTCCCGGGAAAGGAGTTTAAGCTGGAACATTATTCATATGTGAGGGATTAAAATTAGAATAATTAAAACGAATTAGCATTAACAAAATGAATCAAAAACCCGATATCAGGACAGAATTGGCAAAGCATCTGCTCGTGCTTGATGGTGCCATGGGAACCATGATACAAAGCTACGGTCTTACCGAAGCAGATTTCAGGGGCACCGAATTCCTGCAACATCCCGGCGAATTAAAAGGTTGCAACGACCTGCTTTGTCTTACCCGTCCCGATATCATTCTGCAGATCCATGAACAATACCTTGAAGCAGGTGCCGATATCATCGAAACCAATACCTTCAATGCTACACGCACTTCTATGGCTGATTATCAACTTGAAGAAAGTGTATATGCAATCAATTTAGCAGCTGCCCGGCTTGCCCGGCAAGCAGCTGACCGCTATATCGCGCTAACGCCAGAGAAGCCACGTTTTGTGGCAGGTGCCATG
>DASVHX010000344.1:0-2239 GCA_036382355.1 Bacteroidales bacterium | reverse complement strand
AGAAGTACGGTTGCGGTCAGTATTATCCAGCAATATTTCAGGTATTTTACCAATATCTAACTTGATGGCTGTCTTTTCATCAGGGGTCATCTTCTCATCAGTTACCCTTTTTTCAATTTCGTTAAGCATGCGGGTAAGCTGATTCCCCAGGAATACCGAAATGATAGCAGGAGGAGCTTCGTTTGCCCCTAGTCGGTGTTGGTTGCCGGCCGAGGCAATGGAGGCTTTCAGTAAAGCGTTGTGCTTGTATACGGCTACGAGGGTGTTAATAAGGAAGGTAAGAAATTGCATGTTGGATTTTGGAGTCTTACCCGGGGAGAGAAGATTCACACCCGTGTTGGTCGATACTGACCAGTTGTTATGTTTTCCTGAACCATTTATTCCTGCAAAGGGCTTTTCATGCAACAATACTTTGAAATGATGCTTAAGTGCTACCCTTCTCATTATCTGCATCAGCAACAGGTTATGGTCGTTGGCCAAGTTGCATTCTTCATATATGGGAGCCAGTTCGTACTGGTTAGGGGCAACTTCATTATGACGTGTTTTGAGAGGAATTCCCAACATGTAAGATTCATATTCCAAATCCTTCATGAAACAGAGCACGCGGTTAGGTATCTGTCCAAAATATTGGTCTTCCAGCTGTTGGTTTTTGGCTGAAGCATGACCCAGTAAAGTGCGCCCGGTAAGCATAAGGTCAGGACGGACATCGTGGATTGCTGCATCCACCAGGAAATATTCCTGTTCCCAGCCCAGGTTAGCATTCACTTTGGTTACATCTTTGTCAAAATACTGACATACTTCCACGGCTGATTTATCGAGCGCATGTAAAGCCTTGAGTAAAGGAGTCTTGTAATCAAGTGCTTCACCAGTATATGCAATAAATATTGTCGGGATAACCAGGGTGCCATCCATTATGAAAGCCGGTGATGAAGGGTCCCAGGCGGTATAACCCCTGGCTTCAAAGGTATTACGAATACCTCCGCTTGGGAAACTTGAGGCATCGGGTTCCTGCTGCACCAAAAGCTTTCCCGAAAAGTTCTCAATTACTTCACCGTCTTCGGTGGCTTCGGCAAAAGTATCATGCTTTTCCGCAGTTCCCTCGGTAAGTGGCTGGAACCAATGGGTATAATGTGTTGCTCCAAATCCCATTGCCCAGTTTTTCATGCCCAGGGCAACCTGGTCAGCCATTTTGCGATCTATACGTTCTCCGTGATCTATAGCATCAATAACTGCTCTGTATGCATCCCGCGACAGGTGTTTCTCCATTTGGGACCTGTCGAAAACATACCTGCCAAAATAATCAGAAATTTTTTGTGATGGAGCATTCACTTCTACCGGAGACCTTCTCAGCGACTCCTCAATAGCTTTGAATCGTAATGTAGCCATATTTTCTATTTTTTACGCAAAAATAGATCATTTTTTAAATTACCCCTTAGATTTTCGATTACTTATGTAAATTATTATGATTTTTTATTAACAATAACCAATTTTTTAAGGGTATTCATTAAATATTTTTACATTTATTGAAATTTAGTTTATTTATTACAAGATTGCAAGCAGGAATCTGTGCCTGTTCAAAACTCTATAGTTGATAAGTGAAATTAATTCTTTGTGATATTCCTTAATCAAGAGATGCAGCTTCAATGTCAGCTTTATAAGAAACCATTCATATATTTCGATCACTTATTTTTTCAGGGAGAATTCTGGCTTGACGGGGATTAGATCAATAAATTATTTATCCCGCAATTTTTTAGAAAAAGGAAGCCAATAAAGGGAACCCAAATAGGCTAGGGTTCTTTGACAGGAATTTATCTTGTCATCCTTCAATTGAAAACAATTTCGTCTCTTCAAAGCGGGAGGCAATTTCAATCCTGGTATTTCCGGCGTGCTTGTCGAATAATTCCTTCACAATTTCCGGGTTATTGTTTTCTGCGGAGATGTGAGATAAGAACAAGTGGCTCAAATGGGCAGACCGATGATTGACGAAGAGTTCCAGTGCCTGGGTGTTGGATAAATGGCCAAAATCCCCTTTTATTCTTTTCTTCAGGAATGCGGGGTACCTGCCTTCCTCGAGCATTTTTTCATCATAGTTTGTTTCGAGGAAAGCTGCCCGGCAAATATTGAAATGACTCGTTACATTTTGGCAAGCCATCCCTAAATCAGTGAATATCCCTATGGTTATTTCACCAGTGCTGACCGTAAAACTGTGAGGATCAACAGCATCGTGACTTTTTGGAAA
>DASVHX010000343.1:0-3841 GCA_036382355.1 Bacteroidales bacterium | reverse complement strand
TTTGATGTACTTTTGTGTACAAAGGTAACGAACAAACGAACGCTATTATCCATGAATACTTACTCTTCGCGATTAGTTGAAACCACGGTAAATGAACTGGCCCGCCTGCCAGGTATCGGCAAAAAAACGGCATTGCGGCTTACCCTGCATTTGCTGCGGCAGGATGTAGCTGTAGTTGATGCATTGGGCAATGCTATCATCCGCATGCGCCAGAATATCAGGTACTGCAGGCAGTGCCATGCCATTTCGGATGGCGAGTTGTGCGAAGTATGCGCCAATCCAAAACGCGACCGCTCCGTGGTATGTGTGGTGGAGGACGTTCGCAACATGATGGCCATCGAAAATACCGGGCAGTACAATGGCGTTTACCATGTGCTTGGTGGTATTATTTCGCCTATGGAAGGAATAGGGCCTAACGATTTGAATATCGCAACACTGCTGGAAAGAGTTGAACCCGGCGAAATTAAAGAAGTGATTATGGCACTCTCTACTACAGTTGAAGGCGATACTACCAATTTTTACCTCTTTCGCAAACTGAAAGAATACAATTTGCTGATATCTACGATTGCCCGCGGCATCGCCATTGGCGACGACCTGGAATTTACCGACGAAATAACATTGGGCCGTTCCATCGTAAACCGCCTGCCATATGAAGGAACATTTGGACGTTAAGATTTTACGCTCCCGGGAATAGGAGATAACAAGTTAAAACATTACCGCCCTCCATATGTTTAATATTAAAACCCTCAGATATGTCCATAGAACTTTTCCATGCTGCTGATCGTGGCCATGCCGATTATGGATGGCTTAGCACCTTTCATCATTTTAATTTTGCCAATTATTTCAATCCGCTGCGTGAGAGCTTTGGCTTATTGCGTGTGCTAAACGACGATACCATTGCAGGAGGCACCGGCTTCGAAGAGCATCCGCATGCTAATATGGAGATTGTTAGCATTCCATTGCAAGGTGCGCTCAAACACCGCGACAGTATGGGAAACAGCACTGTGATCAGGACAGGAGAGATACAGATTATGTCGGCAGGAACGGGTATTCGGCATTCAGAATTTAATTTTAATGCCGACGAACCAACGAAATTTCTGCAAATCTGGATTTTCCCGAAACAAAAGAATATCGTTCCTCGCTACGACCAGAAAAAATTCGCTTCTCCCCTGCCCCCGAATGTGATTCAGACTTACGTTTCGCCAGCGAAAGACGGGGACACTATCTGGATAAATCAGGATGCCTGGTTATCGCGTGCTTCAATTTCAGCACAAAGTGAAGTTGCGTATCAGCGAAAAAAAGAAACAAATGGAATTTTCCTTTTCATAATCTCAGGAGAGGTAACGGTAGCCGGACAAATACTGAAGGAGCGCGATGCCATCGGAATTACGGAAACTATTGAGATTACCGTTCGGGCCTCTGTGGATACCGATCTGTTAATCATTGACGTTCCGATGGAATAAATCTTTATTCATCCCTCCAACTTCCTATTAGCCCTTGTCAATATCATAGGTCTCTATTGGCTCTTCGCAAACATCGAAAATGGTCATTTGGTTTTCAATGATATCCTGTGGTTTATGCCCTGAAGGATGCGTATGATGATTGATAAAATCCCGGATTACTTTCCGATAAACCTTGTTAAGCGTAGTATTACACGCTTTGCAATAGGCTTTTAACCGCTTTTTTTGTGCGGTTGGAATTCTGAGTTCAACTTTACTGTAAGTAACCTTGTACTTTTGCTTACGCGCTGCCATACGCATTCATTTTAAGGAGATTAAGTCCGGTAAATGTAAAAAAGAATTCCGAACAGTTGATGTTTTATCTTAAAAATTGGCTTAAATATATTCTTTATCCTGGTCTTTCAGAATATTACTGATATCCGCGATAATTTTTCGCGCAAGTACTTCGGCTTTCGATGGAGTATCGCTTTCGGAATAGATGCGGATAATTGGTTCTGTATTGGATTTTCGCAGGTGAACCCACTCTTTGTCAAATTCTATTTTGACACCATCCACGGTGCTAAGCGGCTGGTTGTGGTATTTTTCCACAATTCGTGCAAGAATTCTGTCCACATCCATTTCAGGCGACAGGGTAATTTTATTTTTGGAGATGAAATAGGAAGGATAGCCATAGCGGAGAGTTGTGCAATTCTTACCCGAAGTGGCCAGGTGGCTGAGGAAAAGCGCAATCCCCACCAGCGAATCGCGGCCATAATGAAGTTCCGGGTAAATAACACCGCCGTTACCTTCGCCACCAATCACGGCATGTTGCGCTTTCATCATTTCAACCACATTTACTTCGCCTACTGCGGAAGCAAAGTACTTTGCGCCCGTTTTTTCAGTGATATCGCGCAATGCCCTTGTAGATGACATGTTCGATACAGTATTTCCTGTTTGGTGCTGCAATACATAATCGGCCACTGCCACAAGTGTATATTCTTCACCAAACATTTCTCCATCCTGGCAAACAATGGCCAGCCTGTCAACATCCGGATCTACTACAAGGCCAAGGTCGGCTTTCGCCTGCACTACCAATAACGATATATCGGTCAGGTTTTCGGGCAGCGGTTCGGGGTTGTGCGCAAAATGACCGTCGGCAATGCAATTAAGTTCCGTTACTTTCTTTACGCCCAAGGCAAGAAGCAGTATCGGCAATGCAATTCCACCGGTGGAATTCACAGCATCAACCACTACATGATAACCTGCCTTTTTGATGGCTTCGCGGTTCACCAACGGAAGCGCCAGTATGCGCTCGATGTGTTTGGTAATCCAGCTATTGTCCAGAGTATAGGAACCCAGGCCGTCCACTCCGCTGAAACTGTATTTTTCATTTTCGGCCAACGCGAGTACTTCGGCACCATCAGCTGCTGAGATAAATTCGCCCAGGTTATTGAGCAGTTTAAGAGCATTCCATTGCTTCGGGTTATGGCTTGCTGTCAGAATGATTCCTGCATCGGCATGCAATCCGATAACGGCCATTTCCACTGTTGGAGTGGTAGAAAGCCCCAGGTCGATCACATCAACACCTGAGCCAAGTAACGTGCCTACAACGATGTGGTTCACCATTTCGCCTGATATACGGGCATCGCGACCAATTATAAACCTTGGACGATTATTACCCCGGTTTTTCTTGATAAAGGCAGCAAAGGCACCCGTATATTTAACGATATCTGCCGGGCTGAGTCCTGCTCCTGGCTGTCCGCCGATGGTACCACGAATGCCTGATATACTCCTGATAAGTGTCATAGTCTCGTTTATATCCTGCAAAGATAGCGGTTTTCGTGTGGCATAATTGTTGCTTTATTTCAAATTATAGGTGAATTAATAAAAGTGACGAAACGAAGGACTTTCTTATTCTGCAATAGGTAATGGGCAGCATGGGTAATGAAACATTTGACAGGGCAATTTTTAGCTTTTGATGCCAATATTGTTAAAATATATTAAAATATTTGCCAAAAATAGAATTACCTAATTATATCCCAGTTAATTAACTAATAAACAGGCATTAATATGCTGCAAAAATCATAGTTATTGTTAAACCTTTATAATGAAACGCTTTATGAAAGCGAAACTAAAATTCCCGGTACTTGGTTATATCGAAATCCGGCTCATCGAAAAACGCGATCTCAAATGGCTCGCCGAACTCATTGGGGCAGATTTGAATATCGAAGTATACGAAGATGAATTTATACTTGAATAGTAGATTCACATAGCATCCCTTTTAATTATAAAACTGGCTTTTTTGGCCAGCATTATAGGTTTATGCCAGTACTTTTCCACCATACTGCACACTATATTTATCTTTTTCAATCTTCAATTTTGATACACTCTATTCCCTCTTC
>DASVHX010000342.1:0-4880 GCA_036382355.1 Bacteroidales bacterium | reverse complement strand
GGGTTACGATCCGCTGGGCGAAGATAAAGATATTGAACTTATTGTGCTGATGATCGAAAACGGCACTATCTAAACCGTCTTTTCCCAGCGTATAAAATACGCTCGCTCCATCAGGATAAAGGAATAATAGTTAGTTAACGATAGAATAAATTTTGGATTATCTTCCTCTTCCCTGCATTACGATCAAAACGGTATAAATCAGAATCTTAAAATCCATGGCAAGAGACATATTTTCGATATAGAGTATGTCGAATTTAAGTCGTTCAATCATTTGGTTTACATTTTCCGCATACCCATATTTTACTTGTCCCCATGAAGTGATGCCTGGTTTCACTTTATGCAACAACCGATAGTGAGGAGCACGTTCTACAATCTGTTCGATGAAATAGCGTCGTTCAGGCCTTGGCCCAACCAGCGACATATCGCCTTTGAGTACAGTATAAAACTGAGGAATTTCATCGAGCCTGACCTTACGCAGGTATTTCCCAAAAGGAGTAATACGGCTGTCGTTCTTAGATGAAAGCATTGGCACACCTTGTTCTGCATCCTGATACATCGATCTGAATTTATGCATCTTAAAAGGTTTGCCATGAAGTCCTATACGCTCTTGTGAATATAGGAAAGGGCCTTTCGATGTTAACTTGATTCCAATTGCACAAATGATATACGCTGGCAGTAACAGTATGAGGAAGAAAATAGACGCCACAATGTCAATCATGCGCTTGATGGACTGCTGCCATGCTGGCAAAACATCGGGCGAAATCTGGATGAGCGGAGCATGGAAAATGGAGGTAGTCTTCACTGTGCCCAGCAGAAAATCCTGCATATCAGGAATAATCTTGATTACAACGCTGGTATCTTTGAGTTCTGTAATAATGTTTTCGATGGTTTTATGTTCCGATCGTTCGGTGGCAATGATCACTTCCTCCACGTCATAATCCTTGATCACCTGCTGCAGATTACTGAAATGACCGAGGTGAGGGAGCAAATTACCGAGCTTATAATTAGGGTATTCAATAGCATGCATAAACCCAACAAAAATGTTGCCTGACGATTTCTCCTGATTTTCGATCTCGTTGTATATGGATATTGCATTTCCGTTACTTCCGACAATAACCGTATTAAATCCTATGATCTTGTTGTGAATGCGAAATGCCGTAATGGATGTCAGAATAACACGAAATGTGTAAGTTATGAAAAATTGCAGGCTTAGAAGCATCAGAAACGACTGATAATAGTTACGATAGGTTATAATTTCGTCGTCGAGAAGTATTGTAAAGAAAATGAAGATAACGCCAATAATGATAATGAGCAGAGTTTGGCCTAGTTCGCGCATGCGGGCTTTGCGAAATATCTTACGGTAAGTGCCTGTCATTAGATAGAGGAAGAGCCAAAACAGCGGTATGAAGATTATTCCGAGATAAAAATTCCGGTCATTGAATACCTGGTTTATATTTTCCGAAAGGATGGGAAAGGCAAGATGCTTTCTATAAAGGAAGAATAAACTCCATGCTAAAATCGCTGAAGTGTAATCTGCAATTACATACCTGGCAATCTGTAAGTTTTTATTCATGAAACTGTGTTAAATATGAACCAGTTTAATATTATCAATCAACAATCGGGGATCAGCTACATCCTATTACTTTATAACTCCAAAAAGATTCTGAAGCAATCGGCATCCAGATGGGTATTAACGACGGAATTAAGATTAATATAATCTTATTCCTTATTAAATTCGTGTTAAGCACTAGCAGTGGCTCCTAGATGGTTTGAGAACTGGTTTTATACTGACAATCCCATGATTACGGAATTATTCATTTGTTGATTAAGTCTAAGGAAGATATTGCTCCTGTTATTGGAAGAACAGAATTTCATGCTTCCAATGTTATATACGACCAATCTTTGTGTCGATAAACGCTGAATAACCGGGTTTTATTGCCTGGAAGTATGGGAAAAAAATATAAAAGAAACAATTATTTTACTTTGCTTACGGCGTTGTTTACCTTCTCGGTAATACGCGTTGCAACATCGAGTGCGAGATAGCCATCATTGATGGTTACTGAAGGAGATGTATTGTATATAATTGCTTTTGCAAAACTTTGTAATTCAGTTTGTATGGCATTTAGCGGAATAATTTTTGGCTTGTCGAAATAGATATGCTTAGAGCCTTTTCCGTCAGGAAGTTCGATAATCATGGATAGTGGATCCATTTCTTCATTGCCAATATTTTTGAGCCTGATAATTTCGGTTTCTTTTTCAAGAAAATCGACTGATATGTACGCATCGCGTTGGAAAAAGCGCGATTTGCGCATATTCTTCATCGAAATCCTGCTCGCGGTTAGGTTGGCTACACAGCCATTGTCGAATTCCAGGCGTGCATTGGCTATATCGGGTGTATCGCTGATAATGGCAACGCCGCTGGCACTTATCTTCCGGATACCCGATTTCACTACACTTAATACGATATCGATATCATGTATCATCAGATCGAGGATAACAGGAACATCTGTGCCGCGAGGATTGAACTGTGCCAGGCGGTGGGTTTCTATAAACATGGGCTGCATAATGAAAGGCTGGGCAGCTATGAAAGCAGGATTAAAACGCTCCACATGGCCAACCTGCACCTTTACATTAGCTTCCGATGCAATACCGATGAGTTTAAGAGCTTCTTCCGGCGATGCAACTATTGGTTTTTCGATAAATACATGACGGAATTTCTTGAGCGCCTGGCTGGCACAATCGAAATGTGATAATGTTGGCGTGACGATATCCACCACCTCCACGGCATCAATCAGTTCTTCAACACTTTGAAACCGGAGAATGCCAAATTCTGCTTCAACACGGGCTGCATTTTCAGGATCGCTGTCGTAAAAACCAATAAGTTCAAATTCGGGGGAAGCCGTAATGCACTTGATATGAATTTTTCCGAGATGACCGGCGCCAAGTACTCCAATTTTCAGCATGAGCAGATATATTTTTGTGCAAAAGTAATTTTTTTTACCGAAGCCGAAATGATTAATTTCGCACCTAAATCATTGCTTTCGCCTATCTTAAAATACAAATGGAAGATACATTTCGCCACAAGGGATTACGTCATCAATTAGTTGAAAGCTTGCGACTGAAAGGCATACATGATGAAAATGTATTACAGGCCATGGAATCTGTGCCGCGACATTTCTTCTTCGATTCATCCTTTCTGGAATTCGCTTACCAGGATAAACCGTTTCCGATAGGTGCCGGACAAACCATTTCGCAACCTTATACCGTTGCATTTCAAACAGAATTGTTGGCTCTTAAAAAAGGTGATAAAGTACTGGAAATTGGCACTGGTTCTGGCTATCAGGCTTGCATTCTCTGCGAGCTGGGTGCAAAAGTTTTTTCCATCGAGCGACAAAAACTACTATTTGACAAGACAAAAACTTTCCTTCCCTCACTCGGATATCGCATTAGAACCTTTTACGGAGATGGCTACCTTGGTCAGCCCGCTTTTGCACCTTTCGATAAAATCATTATCACAGCAGGCGCTCCGTATATACCTGAAGCGCTGGTTCAGCAAATGAAAATCGGAGGCATTTTAGTTGCTCCTATCGGAAATACAGATATTCAGGAAATGACAACCCTGGTAAAACTTACCGAAACAGCCACACGCATCACAAGCCATGGCAGGTTCCGCTTTGTACCCATGCTTACGGATAAGGCCACGGATAAATAGACAGGCCAATAGACAATAGGCAGGACTATCCAGAGAATATTTATCCGGGAATCCAGCAGGTTTTATGCGCATCTCTCAATTCAGAAGCATAGTTCTTAAGTTTTGAAGGTTTCACATACCGTCAAACAGGGTTCAGGATATCAATTTCACTATTCGGGGAGAAGCAGATCAGTTTTCAGGAGGAATTCGCTTATCTATAAGAACTTCTAATCATTCTTATTGAATGCCTGTTTTTTTACAAATTTCTAACATGCGGTTAAAATTCAAATCTTCGCCGTATTCGCCTTCAAGCCAGTTTATGTTTATGCCATTGCGGTCCATACGCCGAAACCAGGTCATCTGACGCTTTGCAAACTGATGGATACCGGTGTTCAGTCGTTCGAACATATCATCAAAACTAAGTTTTCCGGTCACGTAAAGTGTAAGATACTTGTATTCTAAGCCGTAGAACATCAGTTTCTCCGGTTCAATTCCACTGGTAATGAGGCTGCGTACTTCTTCGGCCATCCCTTGTTCAAGACGTTGTTTCAGGCGTGCAGTAATCCTTTGACGAAGCGTTGTCCGCTCCCAGCGCAGGCCAAATACCAGGCTATTTACCTGCACAGCAGTTGTGGCAGTATGTTTCTCGTGTTCACATGTTGCAATTTCTATGGCACGGATAAGTCTTTTACGATCGTCTATGTCGGTACGGTTGTGCAGGTTGCGCATACCTGTGAGTAAAGTAATGAGTTCCTGGTTTGTTTTGTTTTCCAAAAGCTGCCTGAATGCAGCATCGGGTTTTGCTTCGCTCAATTGGTAACCATGCAGGATGGCATCGAGGTAGAGGCCGGACCCTCCGCAAAGTATCGGTATGCAGCCATCGTTTTTAATTTGCTGGCAGGTAAGCCGGAAATCCCGCGCAAATTCGAAAACAGAATATTCGTAGCCCGGATCGGCAATATCAATCAGGTGATAGGGTATGATCTTTCCATTGATCAGGTATTCCTCTATGTCCTTTCCAGTACTCAGATTCATTCCCCGGTATACCTGACGCGAATCAGCACTTATGATCTGCCCATTCAGAGCTGCTGCCAGCCTCACAGCCAGGTGAGTTTTGCCTGTGGCAGTGGGACCAAGTAAGGTTATCATTTCGGGCTTTTGCTCTTGCTTCATCTCGCTGGAGATATTA
>DASVHX010000341.1:0-2687 GCA_036382355.1 Bacteroidales bacterium | reverse complement strand
TAATCTTTCTCCTAAAAAAAAGCCTCCTGTATTCAGGAGGCTTTTTTTTTTGACATAAACAGCAAAAGTTTTGGCAAAATCTAATATATGCTTAATAAGTAAGATTACCTCTCCCGGTCAATGGCAGCGGTCTTCTTTCATGAACGGATATTTGAAATCCGTAGGTGGGATCAATGTTTCTTTTATGGTCCGCGGGCTCATCCAACGCATCAGGTTGAGTGGGCTGCCAGCCTTGTCGTTAGTCCCTGACTTCCTTGATCCGCCGAAAGGCTGCTGGCCTACCACAGCTCCGGTAGGTTTATCATTGAAATAAAGATTGCCCGCAGCATACTTCAAAACATCTGATGCATGTGCAAGTACTTGTCTGTCATGGGCAAATATGGCTCCAGTGAGCGCATAAGGCGAAGTACGATCAACTAGCATCAAGGTTTCCTCAAAATCCTTTTCATCATAGACATATAACGTAAGTACGGGACCGAATATCTCTTCTACCATGGTAACAAAAAGTGGATTGTGCGCAAGTATAACGGTTGGTTCAATAAAATAACCTTTCGATTTGTCGCCTTTTCCACCAAAAATAATTTCGGCATCGGGTGTATTTTTGGCCATTGTGATGTAATTCATTATCTGATCAAAAGCGCCTTCATCAATAACTGCGTTCATAAAATTGCTGAAATCGCGCACGTCACCAACCTTTATCTGGCTTAACATGTCGCCAACCTGTTCTTTAATCTTAGGCCAGAGTGATTGCGGGATATAAGCACGGGATGCAGCAGAACATTTCTGTCCCTGATATTCAAATGATCCCCTCACCAAAGCAGTGGATACCTCGTCTACATTGGCCGATGCATGCACGACCACAAAGTCCTTTCCACCGGTTTCGCCAACTATCCGTGGATATGATCTGTAGCCGCTGAGGTTACTGGCAATTGATTGCCAAAGATTGTTAAAGGTTTTGTTCGAACCAGTAAAATGAAGCCCTGCAAAATCGCGATTGGCGAAAACAGCATTACCAACCTGAGAGCCTGCACCGGGTATAAAATTGATGACACCATCAGGAACGCCCGCTTCCTTATATACCTCCATCAAAATATAATTGGATAAAATGGATGATGTAGCTGGTTTCCAAAGCGTAACATTTCCCATTAGTACAGGCGACATATTTAGATTGGAAGCAATGGCTGTAAAATTGAACGGAGTTATTGCGAAAACAAATCCTTCGAGTGGCCTGTATTCCAGACGGTTGATAATACCAGGATCGGAATGTGGTTGTTCATTGTAAATGTCCGAGATATAATGCGCATTGAATCTCAGAAAATCGATTGTTTCGCATGCACTGTCAATCTCAGCCTGGTATACGCTTTTGCTTTGCCCCAGCATGGTACCCGCATTCAGTCTGTTCCTGTATTTCCGGGCAATCAGTTCAGCTATTTTAATGGTAACTGAAAGACGTTCCACCCAGGGGAACGACTCCCATTGTTTATGTGCCTTGAGAGAGGCATCAATGGCCATGTTTACCTCTTTTGCTGATGCTTTATGATATTGAGCAAGAACATGCGCATGGTCATGTGGCATGGTAATGTTCCCAATATCGCCAGTGCGGATTTCTTTCCCACCAATTATGATTGGAATATCAATGACTTCCTTGCTAAGCGAATCTAATTCCAGTTGAAGTTCTTTGCGTTCAGGTGTCCCCGGCGCATAAGATTTTACCTTCTCATTGGAAGGATAATCATAGCTATAAATGGAGTTATTCATTGAATGAATTATTTGATTTGGTGAACGAGATTTGACAAAAGATCTGATTCCCTGAAAAGCCACATGGATAAGCAATTCAAGCCGCTGAGAATCATAATCAATAACATTATTTACTTCAATTTGTTCACTGTTAAATAGGTTTCAATTGAACAATGTTGCTTTATGCAAAATGTTAAAAACATTATCTTTACACATAAATCTTAGAATTAGAAAATGAGTCATTATATTATTACAGGAACATCGCGGGGTATAGGCGAAGCTATTGCCGGCAAAATGCTAAAACCGGGAAACACATTATTTTGTGCTTCGCGCACTTTCAACGAAGAATTGGTAGAACGGGCTGTTTCCCTTGGCGTAACAATTTATTATTATACCACCGATCTTTCCGATCCGCTTGCAGTTGCCGGATTCTCCGACCAGGTTTGGGAAAAGATAGCACCGGAAGATGTAGAGCGCATCGCCCTCATCAACAATGCCGGAATGATAGCTCCCATAGGCCCTATCGAAAATAACGACCCTGTACAGTTATTGATGCATATTCAACTCAACCTATTGGCACCAATGCTTTTAACATCATCATTTCTGCAGCATACTGCTCAATGGAAAATACCAAAAGTTGTCTTTAACATCTCATCCGGGGCTGCCAGCACAGCTTATTCCGGATGGAGCGCCTATTGTTCCTCCAAAGCTGCTATTGACATGTTCACGCGTACAGTTGCCCTGGAGCAATCGCAGGCACTTTTCCCTGCTAAGATTTTAGCATTTGCACCTGGTATTGTTGAAACAGCCATGCAAACCGAAATCCGTGAAACTGTTATCCAGAACTTCCCTGATAAGGAGAAATTTGTGAAGCTACACGAAGATGGGCATCTTTCTTCGCCCGAATATGTAGCCGATGTGATCTCGAAAGCGTTATTCGACGATTCGAT
>DASVHX010000340.1:0-1654 GCA_036382355.1 Bacteroidales bacterium | reverse complement strand
ACTGGTTATAAAGGACAATTTGAACTATCAAAACTTCAAAACGTGGTTCGCCCCGATAAAGCCCGTAAAGCTTGATAACAATGTACTAACAATACAGGTTCCCAGTCAGTTCTTCTATGAATGGCTCGAAGAGCATTACATCGGTCTGTTAAAAAAAACTGTTCGCAACGAACTTGGGGTTACAGGCCGCCTCGAATATAGCATTGTGATGGATGGTTCATTCAACGCTGATCCTTATACCATCAAAGTACCTACAAGCAACAAACGGGCAATTGCAAATCCTTCAGTATCAATGCCACTAAATATTAATGGTTCGGGGTCCAAAGATATTCCAAACCCCTTCGTAATACCGGGTCTTAAAAAAATTCAGGTGCATTCCCAACTTATTGAATCGTATTCATTCGATAATTTTGTGGAAGGAGACTGCAACCGCCTGGCGCGGTCAGCAGGGTATGCAGTAGCAAATAAACCTGGCAAAACGTCGTTCAATCCGCTATTCATATATTCCAATGTTGGGTTGGGCAAAACTCACCTGGTGCATGCTATTGGCATCCAGGTGAAAAATATGTTTCCCGACAAAACTGTTCTATACGTAGCTACAGAACAATTTACCCAGCAGTTTATTGATGCCGTAAGGAATAACAACCACAATGATTTCGTCCACTTCTATCAGATGATAGATGTGCTTATTTTGGACGATATTCAGTTCCTGGCAGGTAAAGAAAAGACACAGGACGTTTTCTTCCACATTTTCAACCACTTGCATCAGAACGGCAAACAGATTATTATAACATCCGATAAGGCTCCGGTTGAGCTAAAAGGTATGGAGCCCCGGCTGCTTTCCCGATTCAAATGGGGCCTTGCTGCCGACTTGCAGGTTCCTGATCTTGAAACCAGAATAGCAATATTACATAAACGACTCTATAAAGATGGCATAGAAATGCCACTGGATGTGATCGAATACCTGGCATACAGCATTGCAACAAACGTACGCGAACTCGAAGGAGCGCTTATTTCGCTCATGGCCCAATCATCCCTCAATAAGAAAGCAATTACAATAGAACTGGCGAGGCAAATGATCGATAAATTTGTGAAAAATACCACCCGCGAGATTTCTATCGACTTCATTCAAAAGATTATCTGCGATTACTTTAATATTCCGGTAGATCAACTCAACTCCAAAACACGCAAACGCGATATAGTTCAGGCACGACAGCTGGCCATGTTCTTTTCCAAGAAACTCACCAAATCGTCGCTGGCAACAATTGGCCTTCATTGCGGCAATAAGGACCACGCCACTGTACTCCATGCCTGCCGCACAGTAACCAACCTTATCGATACCGATAAGAATTTCAGGACATTTGCTGATGAAATTGAGAAAAAGATTAAAGTTTAACGGTTGACAATTACCTTGATGAAACCGCCGTGCAGCTTGCCGGCGGTTTTTTTTATCTTTGCCATAAACAGATTCGGATGAACTAGCCATGAGAAATTTTCACATCAACTGAAAATGATTTTATGGCAACTTCATGCGACTTATAAAAATAAAATTAATAACGCATGAAAATACTCATGGTTTGTCTGGGTAATATCTGCCGCTCACCATTGGCAGAGGGTATTATGCAGCAAAAGATTAATTTATATGGAATTGATG
>DASVHX010000339.1:0-5270 GCA_036382355.1 Bacteroidales bacterium | reverse complement strand
TTACTTCAATAGGTTTTGTAAGCCTGTAAACCCATCAGGCGTTTTCTTCAACAGGTTTTATCTATTCGTAAACGCGACACACGTTTACTTCAAAAGAATTAAGATGTTTGCTAACCCGACAAGCGTTTACTTCAAAAGGTTTCATGAGTCTGCCAACACGACACAGGTTTACTTCAATAAGATTTGTCTGTTCGTAAACACGACACGAGTTTACTTCTATAGGTTATATTCGTCTGCTAACCCGGCACAGGTTCACTTCATAAGGTTTTATCTGTCTGCTAATCCAACACGCATCTACGGCAGGGCATCACCGGGTTTTGTAAATGCAATTCCTGTTAACTTCATATCAGCAGCTACGATTTACAGAGCCGGACATATCACCGAAAGGCAGAAATGTATCATTGACAAACAAATAAGCATCCAAAACCCTTTGTCCTTTTTATTCGCCGGGGGCAACCATACCTTCGTCGGAAATACAATTGATTCCGAAATGGAACCTGGCGTTTCGACTATCGTTCAGCAACCAATGCCCGGTGATACAGCAACTAAATTTATAACCTAAACTAAATAAACAAATCAACCATGAAACGAATCATCACAAAACAGCATTATTTCAAGTCATTGCTCAATGTTGTGAACCAACATGCAACAGTTTTTGAAGGAAAACGAGGACTACAGTCTATCAAAACAGATTTTGAATTCCGTGTCAGGCGAATCTCGGAGATTATTTCGGATATAAGCCGTCCGGTATCCATCTTCTACAGGCCAAAACAATACGCCGGAGAACGACTGAATTACGCCATGAAGGTAATGACAGGCATGGGCTGCATGGCTGCTTCTATCAACGGCGATGCAACGATGCTTGCAATCATGCACGCGTATAATGCGCAACTGAACAAGGTTTCAGCCTACCGGCTTTATGTCAATGCCATGCATGTAACTGAAGAGTTGAAGAAAGTTCATGTTGATACTGCCGGTAAAGACTTTCACGAAAAAAAACTCCCGGCATTCCGGCAACAGGTAAAGGAATTCGGTGTAATGCTGGAAACGCTGAGCGATCAGTTGCGACGCCGCAAATCTTTGAAAATAGAACTGGCAACCCTTATCGCTGATACCAATCGCTTTCTGCGCTATCAGATGGATGCAATAGTACGCTTCAATTCAGCGGATTACCCTGATTTCTACCGTGAATATATGCTGATTCGCCGTGAGCACAAAAGAAAAAGGCCGTCAGCGGGAAAAACCCAGCCAGAAGTGGCAACAGAAAGCAAAGATATTTGCCAGATGGATACTGCTCACAGTAAACCATCACAACAACCGGCGCTGAATAAAGATTTACTCCCGCACAATCCTGTTCAGGAAACTGTGTATGCCGTGAAACAAGATCACGAAACAGAGGCTGTAGCAGAAAATGAAATCCCGCAGGAATGCCTTGCCGAGGCATCACTTTCGCCCATATTGTCCATCTGCCGAAGCCTATGCAGTGTGGAGGTAATGCTTAACTGAGGCAATCTTGCTGTGGGAGCATAAGAGTCGGTCTTGTAAATCAATTCAGATTATTTGCAATGCTTTCCATAAGCTTTGCATCGGGGATCAGAATTTTCCGTCCCTGATTTTCTCCATAGGAAATATTACAAGGTTGTCCTTAGTTCCTTTTTATAAAAATAAGCAAATAACGGCGAGGCAAACTGAAATATTGACATAGATCCATAATTTACTTTTACTTAGTGTACTTTTGTAGCCACTAAAATTTTCAGTTTATTTAAGAATGGCAAGATACGGGCTTATGTGCTGTATGGTGTATTTTTTATTGTATTAATCTTTTTAGGTACAATGTTTAAGTTTATTTGATGGAAATTATTATTGCATTTATCATAGTCGTATTCGTGGCCATAATACTCATTCCTTTTGCCGGTGCAAAATGGAAGGGCATTATTACGGTTACTGCTGTTTCTGTAAATACATTGCTCAGTAGCATCATTGCTGTTCGTGCACTTTCAGGAATAAATACGGTTGAAATTTTGCCTGGTTCGTTTGTTACCGGAGCAATACCATTGCGCATCGACGCCTTGTCGGGCTGGTTTATGCTCATCATCAATTTCACAATTGTTACCGACGCTTTTTATGGATTTCAATACCTGAAAGCCTACCGCACACAAACAGCCAATCTTAGTTTGCATGCCATTGCCTATATCCTGGTGCATGCAGCGCTCATCAGCATTTGTGCGCTCCAAAACAGCCTGGCATTTTTAATTGCCTGGGAGATTATGGCGCTGTCTTCATTTATCCTGGTCATTTTTGAGCACTATCGGCAGGACACTTTAAAAGCGGGCATAAATTTTCTGATTCAATCGCACATCAGCATCCTTTTCCTTATGCTGGGCTTTATGTGGGTTGCATTGAAAATGGATTCGTACGATTTCTTGGCCATTACTGCATTCAGCCTGGAGCGGCCAATGCTTATAAATTTTGGATTACTGTTCGTATTCTTAATTGCTTTTTTCATTAAAGCAGGCTTTGTACCCTTTCACACATGGCTTCCATATGCGCATCCGGCGGCACCGGCGCATGTTTCGGGCGTAATGTCGGGGATTATAATCAAAATTGGTATATATGGTATACTCAGGATGCTGTTGCTAATCAGAAACGACTATATAAGCATCGGTTACGTAATCCTGATCATTTCGGTTGTTTCGGGCGTATATGGCGTGATGCTGGCCACGCTTCAACATAATCTTAAAAAATTACTGGCTTATCATAGTATCGAAAACATCGGCATCATTGGCATTGGAATCGGGTTAGGTTGTATAGGTCTGGGAACCGGAAATGTATTGATGAGCACACTTGGTTTTGCAGGTGCGCTTCTGCATACACTTAACCATTCCTTGTTTAAATCGCTGTTGTTTTATGCCGCCGGAAATGTTTATCAGGCTACGCATACCATGAACATCGAACATTTGGGAGGTCTTATCAAAACGATGCCAAAGACTTCGTTTGTATTTCTGATTTCTGCACTGGCCATCTGCGGGCTTCCGCCATTCAATGGATTTATATCTGAATTTCTGATTTATTCCGGTATGCTGGCCGGATTTAAAGGTGCAGAACTCACGCTGGTCTGGATACTGGTCTTTTCACTTTTTGGCCTGGTACTCATTGGTGGGCTGGCGATCATGTGTTTTACCAAAGCTTTCGGCACTGTTTTCCTGGGCAACCCGAGGCATCAGTTGCATGCTATACCTTCCGAAGCGGCAATAGGTTCGCTGATACCGATGTACGCCGGGCTTTTGCTCATCATTGGTATCGGAATATTTCCGAAATATTTTATTGCAGCACTCGAACAACCGCTAAGTTTGTTCATAAACAAACTGGGTCCGGGCATTCCGGATATTTCCTTCGGGGCATTAAACTGGATTGGCCTGTGTGCCATGGGAATAGGTTTACTGGCAGCAGTTATTTTCTTTATCAGGAAAAAAGTAACGCAAAATAAACCAAAAAGTATAAGTGCTACCTGGGGTTGTGCCTATGTAGCTCCAACAAGCAAGATGCAATACACAGCCAGCTCGTATGTGAGAACGTACCGCAAACTTGCAGAACCGATACTAACCATCGCGGTAAAGAAAGAGGATATTAAGGGTATATTCCCTGTACATGGCCGGCACGAAACACATCCATACGATAAGGCTGAAGCCTGGTTTATTGATATTCCGTTGCGACAACTGCAGTTTTTTATCAACCGGTTCTCTTTTTTGCAAAATGGATATCTGCAGGTGTACATTATTTATGGCGTGGTTTTCGTGACAATGGTGCTGGTGATGCCGGCTATTTATGATAAAATAATGGCGTTAGTTCAATTTTTTAATCAATTGTAGCATGTTAAGTTTCGCATTAATAATACTGGCAAGCCTGTTCTTTACAGGAATAATCATCCGGACCAAGAGCATTGCCTCAGGCAGGAAAGGGCCGGGCATTTTTCAACCTATAAAAGATGTAATAAGGTTGTTTAAAAAAGGTGCAGTTTATAGCGAAACCACAAGCTGGGTATTCCAGGTGGCGCCGAGCATCTATTTTGCTTCGGTTATTATGGCCATCTTAGTCATTCCATTTGGGCAAACACGCGGCTTCATTTCCTTTAACGGTGATTTTATATTTTTTGCTTACGTGCTGGCGCTAGGAAAGTTTTTCAGCATCATTTCTGCACTCGATACGGGCAGCAGTTTCGAGGGTATGGGCGCAAGCCGCGAAGCATTGTATTCGATGTTCGCCGAACCGGCATTTTTCATTCTGATGGGTTCTTTTGCACTGCTTACCGGGCATACTTCGTTTTACGATATTTTCCGTACGCTACATTTCGGCTCGTCCATTTCATATTTGCTGGGGACATTGGCAACATTTGTACTCATTACCATTGCCATGATCGAGAACAGCCGCATGCCCATCGACGATCCCAAAACGCATCTTGAACTAACTATGGTGCACGAAGTGATGATACTTGATAACAGCGGTTTCGACCTGGGATTAATTCTTTCCGCATCCTATCTAAAATTCGCCATGTATGGCGCTTTGATCGCTAACTTTTTTATCGACGTACTTCCGTGGTATTTCGCTATTCCGGTATTTATAGCCATACAGGCATTTGTTGCCATAGTCGTTGGTATTTGGGAATCGTTTATGGCAAGGTTCCGGATGAACCATAACCCACAATTTATTTTTATCCTGTCGTCCGTTTCATTGCTCATTTTCTTTGGCGTTCTGTTGGTTTTACAAAAATTCAATTAATCATAAAATTAATTTTGAATTGAAATGATAAATGTATTGCTCATAACTTTTGCGATGTCGCTGCTGTATCTAAGTATTGCCAATCGCTTGCTTACCTATATCAAGATTCTGTCGTTTCAGGGCGTTATTCTTTTTGGTGTGGCTTTTATCGAACTCAATGAAATCAGCACGCTCAACCTTGTACTTATTTTATTGGAAACCATCATATTTAAAGCCATTGCAGTGCCTGTATTTATCAATTATGTGATCAAACGCAATAACATTACCCGCGAAGCAGAACCATTTTTACCCAATTTTGTGTCGATGATCATTGTGACTTTAATCATCGTCGTTACCATTATCTTATCCACTGCAATTTCTGATCCTTACCTCAATAAAATATTCTTCATTGTCGCGCTTTCAACGCTGTTCAGCGGATTATACATTATAGCTACCCGCAAAAAAGTGATTACACACGTAATGGGTTATATGATTATTGAGAATGGTGTTTTTAT
>DASVHX010000338.1:0-2273 GCA_036382355.1 Bacteroidales bacterium | reverse complement strand
GAATTCACTGCTTCAAATCCCCTCTGAATATCTTTTAATTGAACGCCCATATTCATTTGGATATGTCCATTAACCATTTCGGGGGAACCTTTGGCATGGAAGCCAATATATTGCAGTGGAGTCCCGGTTTTGCCCGTTGCATAATTCTTTCCGTGCAGGCAATGTGTAATGAATTTTGTAAGAAAAGTATATGCTTTTTCATCCCGCGGACTGGTGCTATGCGGGCCGCCAATAATGCATTCAGGGCAAGCTTTTTTTAATCCGTCCGCAGCATAGTCGTAAAGTTTGCAATATTCATCAAATGTACCCGACCAATAACCGATATTCGGTTCATTCCATACTTCCCACAACCACGTTTTAACTTCTTTTTTCCCATAACGTGCAACAGAATGTTTTACCCATTGGTACACTAATTCTCTCCATTTATTGTAATCTCTGGGCGGGTAGGTCCATCCGGTCCATAAATTTCCGCCGGCGCTCCACTTATGTTCATAAGGTTCAGGTTTTGAAGAAAGATCTTTTGGCATAAACCCAATTTCCATTAATGGTTTCATGCCTCTTTGTATGTAGGTATCAATAATGCTATCAATAATTATCCAGTTGTAAACAGGATGGCCATTCTTGTCTTCTTTATAAGTATCGGTAAAGCTCCACTTCAGATCAGGCCCTTCGCTGTTGCCTTTGGAAGTAAGTAGATTATGGGTTCTTATGTACACCGGAACCGGGCTCAAATGCTCAAGTTCAGTAAGCAACTTCTGACCATCTTTTCTAGTTGTATAATTAGCTTCATCATAACCAAAGAAAGACCAAAACGGTCTCATTTCGCCAACAGGTTTGGCGGCATCAACCTTGATGAATACAGCAGAACTTTGCGAGAATAAAAAATTCGAACAAAACAAAATGACGGATATCATGGAGAGACTTCTCATATTAGTTTTTGTATTTCCCGTGAAATGTTTGCATAACTATTATTCGCGATAAGTATCAAATGATTTGTTGTTTCATGTGGCCGATAATTGCAGCTATTGTGATTATTTAATTTTCACACCCACTTTTATTTGTGTAAAAGAATGTGGGGGAAAATTAAATGATAACTTATTTCCCGTAACCTTCACCTCCTTTATCACAGGCATATATTGCGACTGCCTATCAATCGTAAAGGGCGCTTTAAGATCATCACTATTTATTAGGCTTGCCTCTGCAGGGCCTGAAAAATCTCCTGAATTGCTGACTATATCAGCAGTAATTGCTTTATCTTGCTGCCTGTTTACAACGTTGACGTAAGTCGTATTGGTTTCCCTGGAATACACTGTCGTTACATCAAGATAGGGTATTCCTTTATACTGACCGGTATTAAAAGTATCGCATACTACATAAGTATCTACCGAATTGCCGAGACAGTTGTTGGAAAACAATTTAAACGTATAGAACAAAGGAGACTTAAAAGTTCCTTTTTTAGGATCGCTTGACAACAAAGATGTAAGCATGGTAAAGTTTGCCATTTTCACCACATTAGCATGACGGATAAAGGAATTTAGACATTGCGCTATTGGCAACACATTCATAAAATTTCTTCCAAAAGCGCCCCATTCATCTACAGAAATATAGATTGGATTTTTAAAACTCATCTTTGCTTTTGCTGTTGCAACCTGGTCTGCAACCAATCGAATCTTTTCATCAAAATCCATTGCGCCATTTCCCATATAAGCATAATAATTATCAGGAGAGCCGCCCTCCCAATAGCGATGAATAGAAAGATAGTTGATCTTATCGCCGATACCTTCTAACACTTTGCGATTCCAGTCAACCCATTTTCCTGTAGGTTCATAATATGACGAACCTGATCCAACCAGTTGGATAGTATTATCAACCGATTTCATCGCCTTTGCAGCCTCCCTTGCAGTTTCAACATAGTCTTCTGCGTTTTTATGGCCAAGCTCCCAGGGCAATCCATCCACCTCGTTGCCTAAATCCCATATTCTAACATTGTATGGTTCGGGATGACCATTCTTTGCCCTCAGGTCCGAGTAGTAAGTACCTTTTTTATAATTGCAGTATTCAACGAGGTAAGAAGCGTCTAATATAGAACCAAGGCCAAGGTTTACGGCTAAAATGTTTTCGCTACCGATAGATTTATTCAGCTTCATCCATTCATCTGTGCCAACATGATTGTTGTCAACACCCCCCCAGGCAAGGTTTATACGTGTTGGCCGCTGATCCTTTGGACCGATACCATCTTTCCAGTCATAACCCATCAAAAAATTTCCGCCGGG
>DASVHX010000337.1:0-5587 GCA_036382355.1 Bacteroidales bacterium | reverse complement strand
AAGAGGATATAGTCTTTCCCACAACCTTTCCGACGATAGTTAAAGTCAAATACTGGTGAATTAGCAGTTGACTAATCAGATTATCGGCTTTGCCGAAGCACCAGAATTGAGTGGTTTATTTGTTGTGGTTATTAATCAGCTGGTTGCAGATAAATTCTGCAGCATGTCCATCTCCAAAAATAGGAGGGAAGTCGATCCCTGCTCTGCTAATAAGCGTTTTGTATGCATCGGTTATTCTTACTTTATCTGCATCTGTCAATATTCCGGCACGTTGCTCTACTATTTCGGTCCATTCGGTTTCGCTGCGGGCGATAATGCAAGGTTTCCCAAAGAAATATGCTTCTTTTTGAACACCTCCCGAGTCGGTAAGGATAATTTGCGCGTTCTTTTCGAGCATAATCATATCAAAGTAAGAAGCAGGGGCAAGGAGTTTTATTTGCTGAGACTTGCTTATTTTTGTATAGAGTTCGGCTGGAAGTGTCTTTTTCAAGATATTGGCTGTACGCGGATGCAAAGGAATAGCTGCCTGACAGTTGTTTTCTTCCGTAATTTGAATGATGGCTTCAAAAATAGAAGAGAGCCTCATTGCATCATCTGTATTATTGTCGCGATGGATGGTAACTAACAGATATTTTCCCTGTTTGAGACCTTCCCTTTCTAAAATTGTTGACTGCTCTTCAGCAAGCTTAGCAAAATAAAGGGAATTGTCCAGCATGATGTCGCCACAATGGAATACGCCCTGGTGATCGGGCGAAAATGGAGGCTGGTTATTGGTCGGGAAACCTTCGCGTACTAGATTTGCAAGACCCGTAGCCGTTGGGGTAAAAAGCAATGTAGATACATGGTCGCACAAAATCCTGTTGATCTCTTCCGGCATTTGCTTGTTAAATGAGCGAAGACCTGCTTCGACATGGACCACGGGAATATGTATTTTGGAAGCAGCTACAGCACCTGCAAGAGTGGAATTGGTATCACCGTAAACAATCAGATAATCAGGTTTCTCCAGCAATAATATAGCTTCCAGACCGGTTATCATCTGTGATGTCTGCTTTCCATGGCTTTGTGAACCCACCTGCAGGTTATGGTCGGGCGCAGGGATGTCTAGTTCATCAAAGAATACCTGCGACATATTCTGGTCGTAATGCTGGCCGGTATGCACAATAGTTTCGCTGATCAACCCGTTGAATTTCCCTTTAATGGCCCTGTTCAATGCTGCAGCCTTTATAATCTGCGGGCGGGCGCCCACAACAGTCAGAATTTTAATCATCAAAATGAATTGTTGGTTATTGTAATGAATAAGTTTTTAGCAGATGTCTCAGTCAAGTTTTCCTTCGTCCTTGAAACTATAGTAGTTTTCCTCACCAACAATAATATGGTCGAGCACCGGCATGTCGAGAAGCAATCCTCCACGGCATAATTTATGGGTGAGTGCGATATCGGCTTCACTGGGATTTACTTGTCCTGACGGATGATTGTGACCCAGGATAATGGAAGATGCATTGTTTTCGAGGGCTATTTTAAATATCTTTTTAGGATCGGCTACTGTGCCGGAAATGCCACCGTCGCTTATTATAATGGTGCGTATGAGGTGATTTGCACGATTAAGTAACAAGATACAGAACTGTTCATAATTTGCATCGGCCAGGTATTCCTGAAGGATGTCGTGGGCTTGTTTGCTGCTGGTTATCTTTTTCTGCTGGACGGCTTCAGCACTTCGCCTGCGTTTGCCCAACTCAAGTGCAGCAGCAATTGTAACTGCTTTAGCTTCCCCGATGCCCTTAAATTTTCTAAGGTCGGAAATGCTCAGTTTCGACAGCGAAATAAGATTTCCAGCAACAGAAGCGAGGATTTTTTTGGAAAGATCAACTGCTGATTCGTTCTGGCTGCCCGATCCAATAAGGATGGCAATCAGTTCGGCATCACTCAGCATTGATGTGCCTTTGTTGATGAGTTTTTCGCGGGGGCGGTCGTCCTCTGCCCATTGCGAAATGGGTATTTTACTCGGAGTCTCTTCCATAGCAGATGTTTTATGTAGCGAATATAGTCATATTACTGCCAATAAAAAAAGCCCCTGCCAATAAAAGCAGGGGCTTAAATTTCTATGAAAGAAATTACATGGCGTTTACCATGCGCGTCAATTTCGACTTAAGGTTTGATGCCTTGTTTTTGTGGATAACCGAACGCTTTGCCAATTTATCGAGCAGCGAAGCAATACGGGGAAGTTTTTCAGCAGCTTCCGTTTTTTCGGTTAGTTCCCTGAATTTTTTTACAGCATTCCGCATGGTTTTAGCATAATACCTGTTACTCAGCCTTCTGGCGTCGTTGGTGCGGATCCTTTTGATTGATGATTTGTGATTTGCCATCTTGTTTAAACCTTGATTTGTTAGTAGTCGGTAGGGGAATCGAACCCCTGTTACCAGGATGAAAACCTGGCGTCCTAACCCCTAGACGAACCGACCATCGGTTAATTTGGGAGTGCAAAGATAGACCTTTTTTCTAATTCCCAAAAAAGTTGAAACAATATTTCCGAAGCAGGGGGGGGTAATCGTTAGTTATTATGTGGTTCGAATACTGCCCGACTAATATTTTGTCTCTTCCTTGTCGGCCTGGAATTTAAATCCAAGTCGTTTTCCTGTTTGTAACTTCATGTTATCGAGTGTAGTTTGCATATCTAATACGCTGACTTCTTTAACCGAGTCATAAGGAGGCGTAAGTAAATCGAAGTTCACGGTATACCTGATAGCCGATTCCAGAATCAGCAGTGCGGACTCCCTATTGATAACAGAAGTGGCGAAATTGTTGTACAACATGCCTATTTCGCGCTTCCCTTCTATAAAATAATGAAGCTCGCGGTTTACAAAAACACGCCCGATAAGATAGCCAATGTCATTAACCCGGTTATATTTAAACGAGTCGGCCAGGAAATTATAGATGTTGATTACACCACAATATGATCTGCTCAATTCCTCGCGGATATAGGGAGTCTTCATTACTTCGTGATCGCGCGAAAACTCGAACACATTGGTATGCATCATAAATATGAGAATATCGCTGCCAAATTTCAGTTCCAGTTCGAACTCGCTCTTATCGCGGAATTCAAATGGTACCTGCTGTGAATCCTTTTTGTAAGTGGACCTGTATTGATCATCCATCTCATGCATCAGAGATTTGAACTCTTGAAATACGTTGTAGGTATTTTCATATATCTTACTCTTTAGTTCGAATTTTTTGCGTAGCAGGGAATATACGTCTGCAGTTCCGTCGTCGATTGTCATGCCGGTGGTTTATGATGAAGCTGTAAATTTAGTAATTATACAGGAATGTAAGAAGCATGGTTTTAATCAATGTAACTTTAGTTTCTGGCCTATTGCAGCAGCACATCTGTCGCCATCAATGGCCGAAGATATAATACCTCCTGAATAGCCGGCGCCTTCACCACATGGGTAAAGATTTGCTATCTGCACATGCTCAAGCGTGTCTTCGTCCCGCGGAATGCGGATAGGCGAAGAAGTTCGCGATTCAATTGCAAGTATGTTGGCTTCATTTGTAAGGAAGCCTTTCATTTGATCGTTAAACATGTTGAAGGCAAGTATTAGCCGGTGGGATATGAATTCAGGTAATAATTTGTGCAATGGGGCCGGGTTGATTCCCGGGTGGTATGATGTGGGTGCAAGTGATGACGAAGGAATCCCTTTTACAAAATCGGCTAAACGTTGGGCTGGAGCAGTTTGTCCGCCATTTCCGGCTGCAAAGCTCATTTGTTCCATATCTTCCTGAAACCGCATTCCGGCAAATGGGCCGTATTGATGATAGTTTGTGAGATCGTCCAGTTCAACGGTTGACACAATCCCTGAATTGGCAAATGGTGAGTTACGCCGGGAGTTCGACATTCCGTTAACGACTATCTGGCCTGGCATGGTTGCAGCAGGAACAATTATCCCTCCGGGACACATACAGAATGAAAATACGCCTCTTCCATCCACTTGTTTTACAAGACTATAGGAAGATGCTGGCAGGTATGGGTCTTTTATGGGATTGTGATACTGGATGGCATCAATGAGAGCTTGGGGGTGTTCTACCCGCACGCCTAGTGCAAAAGGTTTTGCTTCGATAAGGATGTTGCTTTCATGAAGCATTTCGTATATATCGCGGGCTGAATGGCCAGTGGCAAGCATTACAGCTATTCCTTCGTAGTGGTTGCCCTGTCTGTCTGTTACACCGCGGGCTTTGCGGTTCGAGATCAGCAGTCCGGTGATTCGTTTGTTGAAATGAATTTCACCACCAGCATTAATGATGGTATTTCGCATGGCAGTAATAATACGCGGAAGTTTTTCGGAGCCGATATGGGGATGTGCATCAATAAGTATGTCTTCCGATGCGCCATGGGCAACAAGTGTGCGGAGAATATCGGTAACATTTCCACGCTTTGTGGAACGGGTATATAGTTTACCGTCGGAGAAAGTGCCTGCGCCTCCTTCACCAAAACAATAATTGGAATCGGGATTTACGATGGAAGCTGTGCTAATCTGAGCAATATCAAATTTACGTGCTTTTACATCTTTTCCGCGTTCGAAAATGACAGGCCTGAGGTCAGCTTCGAGCAGCCGCAACGCTGCGAATAGTCCTGCAGGGCCTGCGCCTACAATAATTACAGGAGGGCGGAAGCGAACATCAGGATATTCTTTCCGATAAGTTAGTTTGTCTGGTGGCATTTCTCCACCTATATACACATCAACGATTAGTTTAACCCAGGTTTTTTGTCCACGTGCATCAAGCGAGCGTTTAACTGGAATTACTTCTCTTATTTTCCCAATAGAAATGTGTAAGATCCTCGCCGAATTTACTTTCCACTGGTGTAGATCGTTAGCATCTTTCGGGCTTAATTTAAGTTCGAGATGTTCGGGCATGGAGTTATTTTTTACTTAGCTTGAGAGCGATTTCCCTGGGAATGAAGGAATATTCAGGATTATATGCCTGACTTTTATTCGAAAGAAAAAGTCAGTTGGAAAAGACGCGAATGAAATTGATCGATGCCGCCTGTATAGATTGTGTTATCGTGTTTTAGCATATCGCGCAATCCATAGGACATCTTTACTTCGGTGCCAAATTTGAACCATGCTGTATAGAAATCGAATCCAACACCAAGTTCGGCATAAAGGTCGTTGCGCTGAATGGCGACATTATAATCAGTGGTATTCCCTTTCTTTTTAGAGTTTGAAGCAAGATCGATAGCATATTTTGCACCGCCAAGGACGTAAGGCAGCACATTATTTATACGTTTACCTTTGTAGCGAATGTAAAGTGGAAATTCTACAAAAGTGGATTGTACTTTCTTAACAGATGTGATGTTTTCCGGCACCGACTCATTATAGATCAGCATTTTATAAACCATCTGCCGTTCGCCGAAGGAAAGTGAAGGAATAAACCGTAGATCGAAACGATCGCCCATGCGCAGATTGGAAACAATTCCAATTACAAATCCAGTAGTAGGATTGGATTCTATGCCTCGCAGATAAGTTGAATCACTATTTAAATCAGGTGTGCTAATTGGGTCATACCTCTTATTCATAAATCCAGCCTCGGGCTT
>DASVHX010000336.1:0-11901 GCA_036382355.1 Bacteroidales bacterium | reverse complement strand
TTAATTCTGTTTCACTTACTTTCAGATCAATGGAGCGTGCAGCAATATCAATCACAATTCTATCATTTTCTATTATTAATGCTATTTCGCCTCCGGCAGCCGCTTCCGGTGATATATGCCCAATAGAAAGACCTGAGGTGCCTCCGGAAAAACGTCCATCCGTAATCAAGGCACACTTCTTATCAAGCTTTAAAGTCTTCAAATATGAAGTTGGGTAAAGCATCTCCTGCATACCAGGGCCGCCTTTTGGGCCTTCGTATCGGATAACAACAACATCTGCCGGCTTTACTTTTCCACGTAATATTCCGTTAACTGCATCATCCTGCGATTCAAATACCCTTGCAACCCCTTCGAAATGAAAAAGAGCTGGATCAACTCCCGCAGTTTTTACAATACAGCCATTCGTGGCAATATTTCCATATAAAACAGCAAGTCCGCCATCTTTCTGATATGCATTCTGAGCGTTGCGAATACAACCCGAATCACGGTTATCGTCAGGTTTTACATAGCGGGTGTGTTGCGAGCCCATTACGAGATTAATTTTACCAGCTGGTGCGCTGCTATATATTTCTTTTGCCTCTTCTGTTACATTAGTACTTAAAATATCATACGCAGCAATTGCCTGCTCCAGGCTTAATCCATCAACCCTATAGGCTGAAGTGTCAACAAGTCCAGCCCGGTTTAATTCGCCTAACAGGGCCATTATACCTCCTGCACGGTTTACGTCTTCAATATGGTATTGCGAACTGGGCGAAACCTTGCATAGACAAGGTGTCTTTCTCGAAAGCTCATCCATATCTTTCATGGTGAAGTCAACGCCGGCTTCATGGGCAATGGCAAGTAAGTGCAAAACAGTATTGGTGGATCCGCCCATTGCAATATCCATTGTCATGGAATTCGAAAAAGCTATTTTTGACGCAATCTGGCGGGGTAAAACGGCTTCATTTCCCTCATCATAATATTCCCGGGCCATTTCGACAATACGTCTGGCAGCTTTTTCGAAGAGCTTAATCCTGTTGGAATGGGTAGCCACAATGGTTCCATTACCTGGCAATGACAAACCCAGAGCCTCGGTAAGGCAATTCATACTGTTTGCAGTAAACATGCCTGAGCAGGAACCACATGTTGGACAAGCTGACTGCTCAACTTTAGCAAGTTCATTATCGCTTACGCTATCATCAGCTCCCATAACCATAGCATCAACCAGGTCGAGTTTCCTGTCGCCCATAACACCAGCTTCCATTGGGCCTCCTGAAACGAAAATTGTGGGAATATTTAGCCTCATAGCAGCCATTAGCATACCGGGGGTAATTTTATCGCAGTTACTTATGCAAATGAGCGCATCTGCCTTATGTGCATTTACCATGTACTCAACACTATCGGCAATCAGATCGCGTGAGGGCAACGAATATAACATTCCATCATGCCCCATGGCAATACCATCATCGATGGCAATGGTGTTAAACTCAGCAGCAAAACATCCCTGAGCTTCAATAAGTCCTTTAACATACTGTCCAATTTCGTGTAAATGGGCATGGCCAGGTACAAATTGTGTAAACGAATTGGCAATAGCTATGAGTGGTTTGCCAAATTGTTCTTCCTTCATACCATTTGCACGCCACAAACTGCGGGCCCCTGCCATTTTTCGGCCTTTGGTGGATGTATCGCTACGGAGTGGAATTTTCATCAGCCATTATTTATTGTAGATATCTATTTTGAGTATAGTATAATTTTGATGATGAAGGTCTTGAATGATCATTCACAGCATTGATGGCCGTCTCCTGTCCAATGCCTTCTCATTATCAGGACAATCATGAAGCCGGAATTCATCAATCATCAAATCAACGTAAAAAACAAAGCAGGATTAAATACAACAACTTTAGTCTCAAAATGATTTAAAATTATTCTTTATGCATATTCTTGTTAGCGTTGTTTTAAAATCAAAAGCCTCTCTCACGTTTGGTGAGAGAGGCTTTCTGTTTTAATATTTCTAAACAAACATTCCTAGCTCACCCGGGGATTCCGAATAAGGAAGAGAATAAAGTGGGAAATTATATTTACTGATGGTATAAACATGAAATGGTTACTTATAGCATTTTTTTAGCCGGTCAAAAGTACAATCTATTCCTTTATGTTCAACACATAATCTTTAATTTTTATAAAATATTTCATTTGATTTCCTCTCCGGGACACTCAAAAACTGAAAATCATACATATATAATATTGTATATCTGACTTTTATGTTTAAACATAAATTTAAAGAAAAGCAGGAAAAAATGTATCAAGAAGAAGTTTTTAATTAACGACAAAATTGTTTTTGAAAGTTGAAAATAACCTCAAAACTGAAGCCTGTTGATGTCGTAATGGGCGGGAAGCACTAATAAATAGCTAAAAACGTAAAAGCCTTCCGATGAGAAGGCTTTTAAGTTGAGGTTTCGAGCGGATTCGAACCGCTGTACGAGGTTTTGCAGACCTCTGCCTAGCCACTCGGCCACGAAACCAATATTTTGATGTGGCAAAAGTAAGGATAAGGATTTAAATTATTGCGATAATTTTCCCGCCGGGGTTTCATTCGAGGATTCTGCTATCGCTATCAGGCACTTTTCACACAAACATCCATTGTAGGTCGATTCTATTTTCTCCAATACATTTGCCGGAAGATCATAGGCGTAACACCAGCAACGTCCGGAAGCGCTGCAATAAAAGGCTTCCCCGCAACGAGGACACGACTTCTTTTCGGCATCAGTTTTCATCGCGCGAATGGCTTAAAGTTACACTTACACAACTCATCTTGCCGCCCAATGCCGGATTAAGTTTGGATATTTTAATTGTGGCGCTAGTAACTGTAGGAAACCTGTTAAAGACAGCATCCAGTATACGTCGTGCAACATGCTCCAGCAGATGGGATTTTATTTCCATCTCCGTTTTTATTACCTGGTACACAACCTGATAATTCACTGTATGCTTCAGGTTGTCCGACTTTTCGGCTTCCTGCGTATCAACTTCGAGCGAAATATCGGCCAGAAACCGCGTCCCGATTACCTGCTCTTCAGTAAAACAGCCATGATAGCTGAAAAATTCCATTTCTTCAATGCGGATAATTCCCATGCCTGATGTGTTGTATATAAAGGCACAAAATTACGGCAAATCTCTGGAGCGTCGGCAAAGTCTTCTTCTGCCAAAATAAATATTCGCCTTTAACTCAAATCATTTTACTTTTGCATAGCAGATAAAGCATGCCAGTGCACAAGCTAAATCTGCTATAAACTGTTAAAAATGAATACAGAAAATATCCAAAATTCGGCAATAGGTGAATCCAAATCACCGGCAAATTTCATCCACCAGATCATTGAAGAGGATATCCGCAACAATAAAAATGAAAGTCGCGTGCATACGCGCTTTCCACCGGAACCCAATGGTTACCTGCATATCGGACATGCAAAATCAATCTGCCTCAATTTCGGCACAGCTACCAAGTATAACGGATTGTGTAACTTGCGCTTCGACGATACCAATCCTGCAAAAGAAGATATCGAATACGTGGATTCTATCCAGGAAGATGTTCGCTGGCTGGGTTTCGAATGGGGCGATCGCATGTATTATGCTTCGGACTACTTTGAACAGATTTACCAGTTTGCCGAAAAACTTATTCTTAAAGGAAAAGCTTATGTGTGCGACCTTTCGGCCGATCAGATCAGCGAAAACCGTGGTACGCCGACGCGGCCGGGCACCGAGAGCCCTTATCGCAACAGGAGCATAGACGAAAATCTTGATCTCTTCCGCCGCATGCGTTCCAGCGAATTCCCCGAAGGTGCCCGCGTTCTCCGCGCCAAGGTCGATATGACTTCGCCAAACATGCATATGCGCGACCCTATCCTTTACCGGATTATTTACGCAAACCACCATCGTACAGGCGACGCCTGGTGCATTTATCCAATGTATGATTTTGCCCACGGACAATCCGACTCCATAGAAGGCATCACACATTCCATCTGTACACTCGAGTTTGAAGTTCACCGCCCTTTGTACGATTGGTTTATCAAAGAACTTGAAATATTTGCACCCCGCCAGATCGAATTTGCCCGGCTTAACCTGAGCTATACCATAATGAGCAAGCGTAAGTTGCTGGAATTGGTATTGCAAAAACATGTTGATGGCTGGGACGATCCGCGCCTACCAACTATTTGCGGCTTACGTCGACGCGGCTTTACACCCGAATCTATTCGTAATTTTTCGGAAATCATTGGAGTAGCTAAGCGCGATAATGTAATAGATGTAAGCCTGCTGGAATTCTGCATTCGCGAGGATCTGAACAAACGCGCCAACCGTGTTATGGCTGTACTCAACCCGCTCAAAGTTGTAATAACTAACTATCCCAAAGGTCAGGTTGAATATATTGAAGCAATTAATAATCCTGAAGATCCTGATGCAGGAACCCGGCAGGTTCCTTTCTCCAATGTGCTTTATATTGAACAGGACGACTTCATGATCGATCCGCCAAAAAAGTATTTCCGCCTTGCGCCCGGAGCAGAAGTTCGGCTGAGATATGGTTATTTTATTCGCTGTACCGATGTAATCAGGGATGCAAACGGAAACCTTGTTGAACTCCATTGCACTTACGATCCGGAAACCCGTGGTGGTAACTCTCCCGATGGCCGCAAGGTAAAGGGAACCATTCATTGGGTTTCCACTGAACAAGCTATGGAAGCTGAAATACGCCTGTATGACCGCTTATTCCTCAATGAGAGCCCTGATGATGTTCCTGAAGGTGTCGACTTTAAGACAAACCTAAATCCTGATTCGTTGCGTAAAATTATAGGGTTTGTTGAACCATCATTGCTTAATGCGCATTCCGGTGATAAGTTCCAGTTCGAAAGGCTGGGATATTTTTGCGTGGATACTGATACTTCGGCTACTAAACTTGTGTTCAACCGCACTGTGCCATTGAAGGATTCGTATGCGCGAAGCGAAAAAACGGAAAAAAATTAACCGGAAGCCCTTGTATTGCACAAAACTTTGTTAATTTTGCCCACCTCAAATAAAGCTTGTCCTGTGGTGTAACTGGCAACACGTCTGATTCTGGATCAGAAGAGTCTAGGTTCGACCCCTAGCAGGACAACTTTCAAATCAGCCACTTATAACATTCAGTTATAAGTGGTTTTTTTATTTATGCAAAGAATTATTCCCTGCTGATTAATACTATTTTAGCTAAGTTTGTGGAATACCTGGTCTTAAATTGAATGATATACACAAACCCTTCTCTTATGAAAACACAATTTCGTTTTTTCCCTGCCTTATTAATCAGTCTAGTTCTTTCCAGTACTCTATTCCTTACCCCGAAAGTCTGCGCTCAATCAATAAAACCTTGTGATTCACTTGCCGGGGCAGAAAAAGTTATCGGCCTCGATTTTAATACCGCCAACCAGCAATACCTCAGCGAAGGACTTAAAGATTACCTTGCGTTCTACCTGGAATTGCGTAAATATCCGCTCGCCAACCAGGTTCCTCCTGCCGTTTGGTTCAATCCGATCCCGATAGGGAAGGCGTTGAGTAGCTATTCTTTTGCACCTAAAGATAAGCCTGTTAAAAAGAACGAGGTAAAACTTCCTGCTGACTTGAATGAAATCTCTTTTTATCCTGTCGGGGATCTGGCTGAACTCCTGCGCACCCGGAAAATCACTTCATTAGAATTGACGCGCTTTTTTATTGAACGATTAAAAAAATATAATTTACAGATTAACTGTGTAGTGACCTTCACCGAAGACCTTGCAATAGCCCAGGCCAAACAGGCAGATGCTGAAATAGCAGCAGGCAAATACCGGGGGCCTTTGCATGGGATTCCTTTTGGCGTAAAAGATTTGCTTTCGGTACAAGGTTATCCGACTACGTGGGGAGCAGCACCCTATATGGATCAGGTGCTGGAAGAAACCGCCTCCGTGGTGGAACAACTTGAAAAAGCCGGTGCAGTATTGGTGGCCAAACTTTCTATGGGTGAACTTGCCATTGACGATATCTGGTTCGGTGGAACAACGCACAATCCCTGGGATCTGGAGCAAGGATCAAGTGGTTCTTCGGCTGGATCTTCGGCTGCTGTTTCCGCGGGTTTGTTACCTTTTGCCATTGGATCTGAGACCTGGGGTTCAATAGTTTCGCCTGCTACGCGTTGTGGTGTGACAGGGCTCAGGCCTTCGTATGGACGTGTTAGCCGGTTTGGCGCCATGGCATTGAGTTGGACAATGGATAAACTAGGTCCCATTTGCCGAAATGCTTCCGACTGCGCCCTGGTGTTTGACGCTATTTCTATCAAAGATGCCCGGGATCCTGCCCAGTTCGATCTGCCTTTTAATTTTCCACCAGCAACTGATATAAAAAAACTTCGCATTGGTTATCTGAAAACGGCTTTTGAACATGATTCCATTAACAGGAAGAACAGTGATGCTTCTCTGGAAAAGCTCCGGAAAATGGGTTATGAACTAATCCCAATCGAAATGCCCAAAGATTTGCCCGTTAAGGCTCTATCAATCATCCTTGAAGCAGAAGCTGCTGCTGCTTTTGATGAATTAACCCGAAGTGGAAAGGTAGATATGCTTGCGCGAAAAGAGAAAGGCTACTGGCCCGATATCTTCCGAAGGGCAAGGTTTATTCCTGCAGTAGAATACATTCAAGCCAACCGGTTCCGCACCGAATTAGTGACTGAGATGGATAAGCTGTTCGATAAAGTTGACCTGATTGTCTCTCCTTCAATGGATGACGCGCAATCCCTTATTACTAACCTCACTGGAAACCCCTGTGTAGTTGTACCTAATGGTCTCTATGACGGCAAACATCCGGGAAGTATAAGTTTTATCGGTCAGCTGTTCGATGAAGCAACTATATTAGCTTTTGCCAAAGCTTTCCAGGATGTTACTCCTTTTGATGAGATGCACCCTCCATTGTTCTCGGGGAAATAATAGAAAACTGCTTTTCGTCCCTGATATTTCCCAGCATGGTTTATGCTAGGCCTCTTAAACTTTTGGGCGAAAGCCCGCAAATAACTGATATTCAATTGCCAGGGGCTTAAGTCCCTGGCAATTGAAAGGGCCTCATGATCCGGGCTTTAGCCCAAAGTATACCGACGAGTTATAAAATACGGCATTTAAAAAGATCGTGGCCATTATTGTAAACCATGTATTTGTTATGACCCTATGGTCTTATCTTTTGAATTCCGGTTTTAATCCGTTGGATAATTTCATCTTTACCTATTACTTCCGCCATTTCGAACATTCCGGGCCCGGCATTCTGGCCCACTATTGCCAAGCGAAACGGACTCATCAATTGCCCCATTCCGATTCCTTTATCAAAAATAAACTCCTTCGTAACAGACTCGAGGACTGTCGCTGTAAATGGTTCTTTTATTGAGAGTATTTCTGCAAAGGCGTTGATAATTTCAGTGGTTCCGGGCTTCCAGATTTTTTGGATCACCTTTTCGTCATAGGTTTCCGGAGCTTTAAAAAAGAACCACGACTGTGCCCAGAGATCGGGGAGGAGATTGGCTCTTTCTTTTACAAGTCCGCAGACCCGTGTGGTATATTCTTTGCTGCAAGTAATCCCTTTAGCGAAAAGAACAGGCATTAAGTATGTGGCAAGTTCTTCATCCGTAAGGGCAGAAAGGTAATGGTGATTGAACCATTTTGCCTTTTCGGGATCGTATTTTGCACCCGATTTACCAACATGTTCGATAGAGAATGATTCAATAAGTTCGTCCATTGTAAAAATCTCCTGCTCCGTGCCAGGGTTCCAGCCAAGCAGTGCAAGCATGTTGATGAAAGCCTCTGGCAGATAACCCGATTCGCGGTAGCCCGATGAAATTTCTCCTGTCTTTGGGTCAGTCCAACGCAACGGAAATACCGGGAATCCAAGACGATCGCCATCCCGTTTACTCAGTTTTCCGTTTCCATCAGGCTTCAGCAGCAGCGGCAGATGGGCAAAGCCCGGCATATCAGCTTCCCAGCCCAGATAACGGTAGAGCAAAACATGCAGCGGGGCCGACGGTAACCATTCCTCGCCACGGATAACATGAGAAATCTTCATCATATAATCGTCCACAACGTTGGCCAGGTGATAGGTAGGCATGCCATCGGACTTGAACAGAACTTTATCATCAAGAAGACCAGTTTGAACCGTAACCAGGCCTCTGATCATATCCTGAACATGAATTTCTTCATTTTCGGGAATCTTTATCCTGATCACATACGGATGGTCGTTACGAAGATATTGTTCAACTTCAGCCAGTGAAAGTGTGAGTGAATTGTTCAGCGCCATGCGGGTGGCAGGCCCATATTGGAAAGTTATCTTCTTCTCTTCGTTCTCTTTACGGATTCGCTCCAGATCTTCTGGCGAATCGAAAGCATAATAAGCATACCCATCTTTTATCAATTGTAGAGCATATTGCTTATATATCGGCTTTCTTTCCGATTGTGTGTAAGGGGCATAAGGGCCGCCAACATGCACTCCTTCATCAAACTGAATACCGCACCACGCCAGCGATTCCACAATATATTGTTCAGCTCCCGGCACAAAACGGGCCTGATCGGTATCTTCAATCCGGAGAATGAATTTCCCGCCATGCTTTCGCGCAAAAAGGTAATTGTACAAAGCTGTGCGCACCCCGCCTATATGCAAAGGGCCAGTGGGGCTGGGAGCAAAACGTACACGTACTTCTTTCATGATTGTATTTAAAGTTGCAAAGATAATAAACCCAACCTACACAACAGGAATGGATTGAACTAAAGCTCCGGCCGCTTGTTGAAGAATGAATATAAAGCTCAGTCGTTCCGCAATTTAATACATTTTAAAACGCATTAATATTAATCTTATCCTTCATAATTGAAGTTACTAAAGTATTTAGAGTGACTGGCGTTTGGAGTGACTGGCGTTTAAAAAGACACTTAGAGTACTGGCTGCTTTGAATGCCCATTGCTGTGTTAAGTCTTAAATACGAAACAACTTAAGGCATTCCAGACTCCATGCAATTTTTAGGTGAAAATGTTGGGAGAAATCACTGTACCTGTATATACAGCAATATCGTATTTTTGTATGTGCAGCAGAAGTGTTCCTCCAGAATCCACAACAGTGCAAATTTTTTAAGTAATGATTAAAACAGACACAAAGAATAATAGACCGGCCAACGGAAAGCATTACCCCCGTTATCGGGTATTACGGATATTTCTGTCTTCCATTTTTTTATATTATCTCCTCGTATTTCCTTTTTTAATAGTCCTTTTCGTAAAAAACAGTCCTCAATACATGGCTAAAGCCAGGCAGCGAATTGAACTTTCTTCATCAGTAGCAGCTGATAAAAGCTCAACCTCAATATCCTCTCCAACACAAACTAATGATGCCAAAAGCAAAAGCCAAAAAGGGAAAGAAAATGCCGGAATAATTGATTCATCCTCGAAAGATCAATCACTTACGGTTCAAGTCAAATCACCAGAAGGATCACAATCGGTTGTCCTTAAAAATGATAAGGCTCAAAATAGCTTTAGTCCAATTCTTTCGATGCTTTTCCAAATTGTGCTGCTTACATCGATTATTCTTGGTTATGCCATCAATATTCCATTTAAACGTTATTTCAAAAGGAAACGAAAGGGGCGGACAATAACACCTGCGTTACAGGCATTCTGTAAAAAATACATTCTTCTTACACCTTATATCAATAGTGGTATCCTCCTGCTAACCTTTGGAATTTTACATGGTTATATGGCCTATATTCTGCTGTTCACATCAGAATTAAAAGATGACCTTACGCAGAGATTGTTCACAAATTTTCTTTTCGTTTCGCTGGTTGCTTCATTGCTTTCGGTGTCGTTTGTCTTCTTTTGGCAAAAACACCGTGTGCATATCAGGTATATCGAGCACATGTTTACTCCTCAGGAATTGCAGAAACGAATTTTCCTTTCGCGACCTGGCCGTATAAGGTTCCGTTTATATCTGGCCAGTGCTACCACCACACTATTACCGCTTACCATCGTAATTTTGTATCTCACGCTAAGTCTTACATCTATCAAGGATTTAGGTCCGGTTACAGCTAAAGAAATACATATTCTGTTTGGCGATTACGTCAAGGTATTCCAAATGCCGGATTCGCTGAATGCTGACAGTCAATTGAGCAATCTCTATTATATCAATGCTATCGACAATCTGCTCATGTTTTTTGGAATCGGAAGTGGAATCCTCGTTTCATTGGTGTATATCATCATTTTTGTGAATTGGACTACACAAGGTATAATTCAGCCAGTAAAGGAATTATTAAACAATATGAAACTTTCAGGAGAAGGAATTCTTGATAATTTCACATTGGTGCGCACCAACGACGAAATAGGGGAGTTGTCCGAAGGTTATAATAGCATGACACATAAACTGAAAGATTATATATCTCACATTTCTGCCATGAATGATGCAAATGCGCGCTTTGTTCCCCGTCAGTTTCTGGAATTCCTTGGCAAGGAGAACCTAACTGATATTGCGCTTGGCGACCAGGTTCAAAAAGAAATGACCGTTCTTTTCAGCGATATCCGTTCGTTTACTGAGTTGTCAGAAGGAATGACACCCAAAGAAAACTTCGATTTCATCAACCATTACCTCGGCTATATGGAACCTGTTATAGGAGCCAACAATGGATTTATTGACAAATATATCGGTGATGCCATAATGGCACTCTTCGGTGACTGTGTAGAAGATGCTATTGATGCTGCGATAGACATGCGCAGAGCGCTTACCGAATTCAATAATGATCGCATATCCGAAGGTCAACCAGCAATTGATTGTGGAATCGGGATACATACTGGCAACCTTATGCTTGGTATTGTTGGTGGCGAAGGACGAATGGATGGTACCGTAATTTCGGATGCCGTAAACCTTGCTTCACGACTGGAGGGGCTTACTAAAACCTATAAGACCAGTATCATTATCAGTGAAGATACCTTGCTGAAAATTAAAGATCCTTCGCGCTATCGATACCGGTTTCTGGATGTTGCTAAAGTTAAAGGTAAGCGCGAAGCTACATTTTTGTACGAAATTATCGACGGAGAGTCTTTGGCCATTCGCAAACTAAAATTCGAAACACTTTCGTTGTATAATTCTGGAATAGAATTATTTAAAGGAAAACAATATTCGCAGGCTGCTTCAGTTTTCGAACAGGTATTACGGGTAAATGCAGCCGATGCTGTTGCGCATCTTTACTATCAGCGTTGCCATGGATATGAATCCGAAGCCACCTTCGAAAACTACAATGCACTGGAAATAAATGAAGACATTTAACCTGCTTTCGCTCTATGCTGAATAATTCCGAGCAAGATAATTATACCCTCCTGATTGCTAAAATAGATGAGTTCATCAGGAAATACTATAAAAACCGACTTATCCGTGGTGGTATTTTTAGTATTGCTCTTTTGGTAGTATTATATTTACTGTTCATTGGCCTTGAGTATTTCTCATATTTTACGGCCAATGTACGTACCGTTTTATTCTACACTTACCTTATGGCGACAGGGGGTATCATCTGGCGATTTGTTGTAATCCCAATTCTCAATCTAAGGCGGATAGGGAGGGTGATTTCGCATGAGATGGCAGCTAAAATTATTGGTGACCATTTTCCGATTATTAAGGATCAACTTATTAACACACTGCAGCTCAATGATTTAAATAAATCAGAGAAAAAAAATAATGCACTCCTCTTAGCAAGCATTGATCAGAAAATTATTCGCCTCAAGCCCATTCCTTTTGCTTCGGCCATTAATATTTCGCAAAACCGTAAATACCTGAAATATGCACTAATACCATTGGTTTTGGTGCTCTCTATACTACTTTCATCTCCTTCAATTATTACAGGTCCTTCAAAGCGGATTCTTCATTACCAGACCT
>DASVHX010000335.1:0-1806 GCA_036382355.1 Bacteroidales bacterium | reverse complement strand
GCTATTGACATATAAAGGGAATCTCCTCTCACAATGCACTGGTGCGGAATATCCTGGTACAGTTTAAATCTGTTTCCATCTATGAGTAACAAGCCCGGCCGTAATGTAAGGCCTTCAATTGCACGGTGCATCGCCAATATGGATGCATTGAGAATATTTATCTGATCAATTTCTAAATGGTCAGCCGCAGCTACACTCCAGGTCAGGGCTTCACTTTCAATTTCCACACGAAGGATTTCCCGCATTTTGGCCGATAACTTTTTCGAATCGTTGAGCCGGCTATTCCTATAGTCATCCGGCAGAATCACTGCAGCGGCAAACACAGGGCCTGCCAGGCATCCACGGCCAGCCTCATCACTTCCTGCTTCGATAATGCCGGTTGCGTAATGGCTTTTTAGCATGAATTGTATATCAGAAGATTAAATAGAAAAGCGTGCTATCAAAAGCAACATTAACATTAAAACAGAAAATATTTCGAAGGTCCAGTTTACTCTTTTGCCTGTATACATATTGGCAAGAAATAGAGCGCCTGGAATCGCCAGAATAGAAAGATGGCCGGGGAAGTTTCTACCTGACAGTGAGCAACTAAGCGCGGCAATAATCATAAAATCAATAAATATCCAGGTTTTACGTCGGATACTGATCAACTTATCCTGAATAAGGGTTATCTGCCGGAATAAAGCCAGCAGCAAAAGAACACTGGTAAAACCAAGAAAAATCATCTGCCACAAACGGAATTTCGGGAATTCGTTGGTGAGGTTACTGAATAGGCTATTATAATTTGTAAAGAGCAACTGAAGTTGTCCGATCCATAAATAATATGTAAACAGGTAAAGCACAGGGATCATAAAAGCTAAGAATGAAATGACCCATTCGTGCCATGAAGCAATACGGTATGTTAAAAAGCTTAACCAGATAAAAAGCACGAAAATAATTGCCGGTGGATAAAACAATGCTGCTACTGACACACAAAAACTGGCTGAAAATATTTGTTTGTAGGTCTGGGTAGAACCTTGCATTTTCACTATAAAAAACAAGCTTATGAGTAAAAGTACAGAAGCAGCCAAAGCGGCGCTAAATATGATAGATTCTGTAAGACTGGCGGCTAAAATGAAATAAAAAAGAATTGTCAGAAGGCTATCACGTGGATGCAAATCATTCGAAATAGCTAAGAAATAAAGAAAAAATGCCTGAAACAGCAGAATTGAAGGAGCTATAGAAACACCAATTATCGGCGAAACATTCAATGCTTTTATAATCAAAGAATGGAGCATAAAGTCGTCCCTAACAGGCAACAGTGCTACGGAATGCGAAAATGCGGGCAGTACCAGAAGTGTTGCCACGCCAAGAACTACGATGAGTTGAATGAAGATGCCTAGTCGGGAAAATAGCCGGAACATTATTCGCGTTTTGGTCCGCCGTGGCGGATAGTTAACAATTAAAAGCTAAAAACTAAAAATTAGAAATTAGATAATTAGAAATTAGATCAATCAGAAATTAGAATTTTATTAACTTCCTAAATCCATTCCAATATCTTTCCTGAAAAAGATTCCATCGAAACAAATATAATCAGCGCTTCGGTAACATGCGGCAAGTGCTTCAGTTGCTGTGTTGCCCAGCGAACTTACGGCGATTACTCTGCCACCATTTGTGAGTATGTGCTGCGTTTTTTCGTCATAACTGGTTCCCGCATGAAAAAGATGAGATTCGGTTACAGTATCCAAGCCGAAAATTTCCAACCCTTTCAGGTAATCTCCAGGGTATCCGCCGGCAACCAGCATTATACATGCTGAAGTTCTGGGATCA
>DASVHX010000334.1:0-2754 GCA_036382355.1 Bacteroidales bacterium | reverse complement strand
AGGCAATATTCAAAAAAAGCTATGCCCCAACTGATGAGGACTACTTTCCAAAGCGCTACTTCCTTGAAACGGAGATGGCCATACCAGGCAAAAGTCATGAATACATTAGATGTAATGAGCAAAGCGATAGTTCTCACGATCAGTAGATATTTTTTTTCAAGTGCAGCAAAATTAGCTGATTTTTCTCAACGGACTTCGTGAAGATTCAGTTTGCGGAGTTTTGGTGAAAATCGCCCGGTAGTGGCAGCAATGATTAAGGTCATTGTTCCTCCAAAGATTACGGAAGGAACAAGTCCGAGTAATTTTGCAGCCAACCCCGATTCGAAGGAGCCAATTTCGTTGGAAGAACCGATAAAAATGCTGTTAACAGAAGCCACGCGTCCGCGCATATTATCAGGTGTGTAGAGTTGTATAATCGTGGAGCGAATGATAACGCTCACATTATCGAACATGCCACTGAGGGCAAGCATGGCAAGTGAGAAATAGAAATTGCGTGATATTGCAAATAAGATAATACTACAGCCAAAACCAGTCACAGCAATGAGCAAATTTACACCTGCATGTCGCAGAGGTGGCCGGTAAGCCAGCGCCAAGGCCATCACCACTGCACCAGCAGCCGGAGCAGCACGTAAAAAGCCAAGTCCCTGGGGGCCTGCATTCAGCACTTCGGAAGCAAATACTGGTAACATGGCCACAGCACCGCCAAAAAGTACGGCAAACATATCCAACGCCATTGCACCCAGCAATATCTGATTCCCGAAAACGAACCGGATTCCGGTGGACAGGCTTTCCAGCAAACCTTCTTTTATTTCCCGTAAAGGCAGCGTACGATTACGCATCTGCAGGAAAAATATAAAACTTAAGATTACAAATCCTATAACGGTGGCATACGCAGCTTCAACACCGGCAAAACCGTAAATAAGGCCACCGAAAGCCGGCCCGGACACTGCAGCCAGGTGCCAGATTGTGCTGTTCCATGTTGATGAGTTCGCATAAAGTTCCCGCGGAACAATCTGCGCCATAAAGGCTGACTGTGCCGGGTGCAAGAAACCACGGGCAAAACCCGTCGCGAAGATTACAGCATAAATGGCAAAAACACCGCTGCTTCCTATTGACTGGTATAAATGTAAACTCAGCAAAAGAAGTGCGATTGCTCCTAAAAGATAGGCTATTACGGTAACAAGGATAATATGCCGCCTGTTCATACTATCGGCCACATGGCCGGCGAACAATGCTACGCCCAGAAAAGGGATGGCTTCGGCAAGACCTATGAGCCCGAGCGAAAAAGGGTCGTGCGTAATTTTATATACCTGCCATCCCACAATCACCGATTGCATCTGGATGCCAAATGTAAGCAGGAACCTTGCCAGGATAAACATCCGGAAATCCTTAATGCGCAAAACGGCATAAGCATCATATTTTCCTTTTGGCACCCTGGCAAACATATTTCAGATCAGTTATAAGTTGGCAGGAAAGAATAATTTCTGCTGTAATTCATCATTTGTCCGGTATAATCATCTGGATATTCCACTTTTATATCCGCAATCTTGTCGCCATCCATCACAGGGGTGAATATAGGATTCATAAATCCTCCGTAAGGTGCTACATTCAGTTTGCCAAAGCGTTCGCGAACTTCCTGGTGCAAGTTTTCGTCCACGATTACACCGAAGTTTTCCACTAGAGTTTTCCCTGCGGCAAAATCACCTTCCGATTTAATCCGCTGTATTTCGGCCAGCAATTCTCCAAAGAGTTTGCGGAGTTTCTGATAGTCGTTTATTTTAAAATAGGTTTTGCCTTCTTTGGTTACTTTTTCGATCACATGATCGTTGTTACCCTTTTGCATACACCATTTACAGATGAGCTGCCTGTTGCGCATATGCGATTCTTCGATGGATTTACCAGGCTCGATGCGCGTGAGCTGCGTCAAAAGGCCGTTGCGGATATAACTGTTGTATTCGGCTTTGGCTACATCAAGTGTTGGAATAAGACCGAGTTCTACCATTTTTGGATCTATAAGGTAATAAAGTGCAAAAAGATCGGCACGGGATTCTTCCAGCGTGGAGGAATAATTTTTAAGTGCTTCGCTGCTGGTGCCTGGCAATAACTGGCCTGAACCATGCCCAAGGCATTCATGCAGGTCGGTATGAAGATTGCCGGCGAGCGAGCCATAGGTGCGTGAAAGTTCGCGTTCTTCCTCCGTAAGTGTAAATTCCTCCAGCACCCCATTGCCAAGTGACGCCTGGTCGTAAGCGTAAGTGATGTTTTCGATAGTTACGGATTTTGAGCCATGCTCTTTCCTGATCCAGTCGGCATTGGGCAGGTTGATACCGATAGGGGTAGAGGGATAACAATCGCCGGCCAGTTGAGCTACGGTAATTACTTTTGCGCTCACACCTTTTACCTTGTTCTTTCTGAATCGTGGGTCGATGGGAGAATTGTCTTCAAACCATTGGGCATTGTTGCTGATAATCGTTGCCCGTTTGGTTCCTTCCATATCCTTGAAATTGACTACAGATTCCCATGTTGCTTTGCGCCCGAGCGGGTCCTCGTATGTTTCGATAAAGCCGTTTACGACGTCGATATGGCTCTGCAGGTCTTCAACCCATAAAACGTTGTATTCGTCCAATGTTTTGAGATCACCTGTTTCATAATATGCGATAAGTTTATCCAGCACAACTTTCTGGTTTTCATTTTCGGCAACGTTAGAAGCTTTTTTCAGCCAGAATACAATTTGTTCTATAGCCTTTGTGTATA
>DASVHX010000333.1:0-2179 GCA_036382355.1 Bacteroidales bacterium | reverse complement strand
AGCCTCAGCAGCATCAAAAAACAACATTTCGAAAGTCGGTGTCAGAATTTGAGCTGAAACATGAGAAAAACCGAAGAAATTGTTAGATGCACCATAAATTCCCCCAACATAAGCCATTTTGGGAGTCCCGGTCGTGGATGTATCAATCTCAGTATAATATAATGGTCGCCTTGGATCATTTCTATCATTCATCAAATCCACAAATGTATTAGCAGGAACAAAATCATTTCTGCCGCTGGCTATCAGGTTGTCATAAATAGGGTTAGTATTCGGTTGGGCAGCCAGATATTTGAAACTGGCATTATCAGCATTTGACAGGATGACGTTCGGAGCAGCCTCTCCTACAGTGGTGCTTGCCAGAGCGTTATCGACATCAGATAGAAGCATGCCCATCCTCAATTTCAGGGAATTGGCAAATTTATACCACTTGGGAACATCTCCACCATATATAATATCGGTGCTACCAAAACTACCGGCAGTCTGGTCCATCTTTCCTATGGCTGCATTCAGGCGGCTGAGAAGGTCCTTATAAATTGTAAGACCATCATCATATTTCGGTAGTAAAACAGAAGCAACCAGCGCTTCGGTATAAGGAATATTCCCAAATGTTTCAACGAGCACACTATAGGTATAAACATTCATAACCTCAATAATGGCAAGTTTATTTGTTACAACAGATGGGCCGTCACCAGGTAAAGTGCCTGCTGCTGAAATAACTTTTGCAGATTCGTCAAATCCCTTCAGAACATTCACATAAAGCGAATTCCAATGGTTACCGGGAATCGGACGTGTTATGATGTCGTAGTTAACTTCATCCGTATAGGTTGTTTCTGTCCAGTACTGAGAAAACAACTCGAAAATGTTCCGGTTTACGTTTGGCGTAACCATCTGGTCAGCAAGATACTTCTGAGCCCCGGTAAACAATGATTCGCCAGGAACAACGGTGGGGTCTTTGATGTTTTGATTCAATTTTTCAAGTTTCCCACAGGACGAAAACATCACGAAGACAAGGAAAATTGCATATATCTTTTTCATATCTCTTTATTTAAAAGGTGAGTTTTAAGTTTAAACTAAAATCACGCGTTGAAGGCAGTGAACCTATTGAATACCCTTGCAGGTTGCCTGCTCCCAGTCCCGATTCCGGATCTGCGTAAGGCAGGTTCTTGAAGATGATCCAAACGTTAGATGCAACAGCAGTTAGTGTTACGCCGGTAATAAAAGTTTTCTTTAACACCGAGGACGGAATAGAATAGGATAAGGAGATCTGCCGTAGTTTAACATAGGTTGCATCGTATACAAAGGCTTTATTGGGAAGCCTTACATAACCCATAGCGCCATAATTATTAGCGGCAATTCTTGTGTGATTTTCCGTCGAAGTGCCATCCGCAGCAACATTTACACCGTCATTGATAAATCCACCACTGTTGGAGGCATAACCTTTGCTATGATCATTCGGATCTACATAGGTTATTGGATCCCTTACAGGATTACCCAAGTCGTTGAGATATGAAGTCTCTGCATACAAACCGGTTGCTAGACCATAATACATATCCAATGAGAAGATATCTCCTCCTTTTTGAACATCAATTAAAAATCCGAATGACCAATTCCTATAGGTCAGGGTATTTAAAACACCCCCATTCCAATCGGGATTTACATTACCGATTACGTGATCGGAAGTCGGTGAAATTAAATACCTGCCATTTGAAGCATTAATCTCTCTCTTTCCATTATTATCATAAACGTAATCCGTTCCGTAAATCACGCCATAGGGTTGTCCAACCATTGCATTGATGGTAACGCCTCCCTGGAAGGATCCAAGCTGCAGGTTGTCAACACCTGGTAATAAGGAAACCACTTTATTCCAGTTTTTAGCCCAGTTAACATCAATATCCCATCTGAAATTTTTGTTTTTACATGGCGTTCCATGCAGGGCTAATTCGATCCCTTTGTTTTGAATTTCACCGGCATTGATGATTTTGGTATAATAACCTGTGCTCGATGATACCGGAAGAGGTAAAATCTGATTTATAGTATTGGTTTTATATAATGCTAAATCAAATCCGACTCTCCTGCCAAAGAAGTACATTTCAAGCCCTCCTTCAAGACTTTTTGTGTTTTCGGGTTTCAGATCAGGGTTTTTTTTAATCGTCGGAACCGATGTTGAAAGATTGTTAAA
>DASVHX010000332.1:0-4880 GCA_036382355.1 Bacteroidales bacterium | reverse complement strand
GTAACCAATGGAAAGATTTCCAGACCCTCACTTGAGCTGTTAACACCGGCCAGGAACCTGGCCAATCAGTTAGGGAACGACACCAGGATTATGACATTAATCATAGGAAAAAATGTTCGCTCTTTGGCTCAGACGCTGATTGAACATGGTTCAGACGAGGTTATTGTGGTTGAAGATGATAAACTTGAAGAATACCTGGTTCTTCCCTTCTCATCAATCTTTGCACAGGTCATCAAAGAAAGAAAACCGGAAATTGCTCTTTTTGCTGCAACCACCTCCGGACGCGAATTAGCTCCCAGAATTGGAATGAAAACCAATAGTGGAGTGACAGCAGATTGTACCGGACTTGATATCGGAGAGTACGTTGACAAAAAAGAAAAAGTGATTTATACACCCATTCTTGAATCACGACGGCCAACTTATGGCGAAAGCAAACTTGCCACTATTCTCGGTTTTGTTTGTCCGCAAATTTCAACAGCCCGGGCCGGTACATTTGAAGTTCCCAAACGGGTGAATGGAAGACAAGGTATTGTTTCCAGTTTCAACCCGGTTTTAACAGATAAAGACTTTGTTGTTGAAATTATGAAAACAGTAAGAGGTGAAGGCGGTTTGCAAAATCTTTTCGAGGCCAATATAATCATTTCAGGCGGCAGAGGTACCACAAACGATAATTTAGGTCTGGTAAAAACGCTTGCTGAAGCCTTACTAAGCCAGGGTATAAATGCTGAATGGGCAAGCAGCCGTCCGGTAGTTGACGAAGGTGTTGCCGAGTATGCAAGACAAGTCGGACAAACCGGTAAAACCATTCGTCCTAAAGTATATATTGCCATTGGTATATCCGGAGCGATTCAGCATATTGCCGGGATGAAAGAATCTGAAAAAATTATTGCCATAGACCACAATCCCAAAGCAAACATTTTTCATCATGCCGATTTCGGAATTGTGGGTGAATACCAGGACATTTTACCGGAATTGATCGAACGAATAAAAGCCGGATTTACATTCGGAATTGAACCTAAAAAGAAATTATAATTTCCGTTAAGGATTAACCAGATAGTTTCTCTTTTTTGAGGATTGGTATCTTTCAAATGAAACGAGCCCATGATTCCATATAGTTCCTTTCATGTCGTAAATTATAAAATCAAGGATATGCCTGATGATACTGAAGTAGGAATAACCATTGAATAAAGAAAAACCGCGATCTTGCCTGGGTTCGGGGTAAAGGGAAAGCCAATGTGGCTACCGGTGAAAAACCGGATCCTTCAATGAAATTCAGGATGCTCTGCAACCACGTCAGCGGGATCTTTGATTATACGGAGACCCCCACGTTCCAGGTTGGTTTAATAACAGATCCTTACAGGGTCTGGACCAGCCAGGAGTTCATCGATATGGTAAAGAGTGAACCTTTTTATTTTCCTCCCGGAACCAATTTCAAATATTCGAATACAAACACCATCATAGCCGGAAAGATCATCGAGCAGATTACAGGAAACCTGGTTAAAATGGAGATTCAGCAACGGATACTTACACCGCTTCACCTGGCCAATACGATCTATCCCTCCAACCCTGACATGCCGGTTCCTTATGTTCATGGCTACGACTGGATATGGGACAGCGACACCACCCACTTCCCCGATGTGGCAGAGGCCTATGACCCCTCGATTGGCGGGGCGGCCGGCGCCATGGTGGCCGATGTTTATGACCTCAGGACCTGGGTTGAAAACCTGTATAAAGGCACCTTGCTGACACCGGCAACCCAGGCCCTGCGGCTCACGGTGGTTCCGGCGCCGGGCGAAGATTGCGAAGAGTATGGGCTGGGCATCATGCATAAGATCAATCCCCCGATGTGGGGACACACTGGGACCATCCCGGGATATAAAAACTGGGCAGGGTATTGCCCGTCGCAAAATGTTACGATTGTTATCAGTTACAATTCGACCGAGTCCAAACCAATGATTCTGGCAAGCAGGTTGATGAATATATACCTGCAGGCGGTAAAGTAATAGTACCAGATTAGTCATTCTATATCTTCAGCTAGCCTATGGCTTCGTTTAGCCTGGCAAGCTTCACTCTTCATTGTTCCCTCTTCATTGTTCCAATTGGCGCGTGTCCGCCAAAGGCGGATAAATCTGTGACGTATGCCGAATTACTGACCCTCCAGTTGGCGCGCGTCTGTTAACTGTTGGAATAATATTCCTTTCCCTGGCATTATGCATCGGCAGATGAAGCTACCCAGCCTCTTTGGTTACAGCAACAATGGGATACGATCAGACTTAAGGCAGGTTTCGCCGGGTCAAAGGAAACTTTGCTGGTAATCGATGAAATTCAGAAAATTCCGGATTGGAGCAACCGGATAAAAATACAGTGGGATAAAGACAGCTTTTTTCCTCTCCTCCGGCGTGCAAAATGGCGTGCAAAAAGGTGTCATTTATTATCTGTTATATTATATAAAGATGATTTTCAGCTATATAAAATATAATAAAATTACGGGAAACCGTAATTATTGTTTACGGATATTGGCAATTGACAACACATCTTGTATATTGTATATTTACTTTCGAAAATATAACATATAAGATCTGATCCAAAACTCCAAAACCTGTTGAATTTTATTTTTTTAATAACAAATCGGGTATCTAAAAAAGGAAAAAAACAGCTGAGGATCAAATAAATAAACAGGAGTACCCTGAAAATCCTTGAAAAACAGGGCGCGGCAACCGAAAAGCGAATGAGTAGGTAAACACAATAAATACAAAAATTGATATGGCAAAAATAAAAGAAAAAGAAAAGGGTGTACTTGTAACAATTAAGGTACAGGATTCAAAGTTTAAATCATCCGAAAATCTCCATGCATTTGTCGTTGACTCAAATGGTAAAATTGTAGAAACGGTTCAATTTAAGGGGCTTGAAGCAATCCTCAAATCAAGGAAAGAAATGCTTCAGGGAGCTGCAAAAATTTACATTGCACAGGGTATTCCTAAAGAATTTAAGAATAAAGCAAATGAACGAATGTTATTAAAAGGTGGTGCTTATAATTTAGTTAAAAATTTTTCCGGAAATATCCTTAATGTGCAAAGCCTTCCGATTGGAATTCTTAATCCATGGTTCTGGAATAATTGCTTAATCACCGGACATGTAAACAAGGAATTTTACATAGACGGCGCATGGAAAAATTTGCCTTTATGCAATATGAGGGTTCATATTTGTGAAGTAGAAACCGAGCTGGTATGGCCTTATATACCCATTTATTACCGGCGCATACCAGACTGGGTAATAAATGAAATCAGTCAGAAAATTAAGAATATCGGCACGGTGGTTCCACCCATTCCCGGGCCTGGACCTGATCCCGGACCTTTATCAGGCGCACAAATCAAAAGGAACCTATTATTAAATGATCTTCCCCGGACAAAATCATTTTCTGCAGATGTTCAACTGAATAAATCAGATCTCTTACCTGATCATATATTTCAGGCAATGACAAGTAACAATCTGAATTCAGTGCGTAAAGCACTTGCTGATTATCATGATCTGTTATATCCATATTTATGTATGTGGCCTGTTTACTGGCCCTGGATCTATACTTACGATGAGGAAACAATTGTTTATACCGATTGTGACGGGCATTTTGAAATGTGGGAAAATACGCTCACCGAAGATGGTCCCCTCAATATTTATATCTGGGTAGAAGCCTGCATCAATGGTATATGGGTTACTGTTTATAAACCTGCCCTTCCATGCAACACCTGGTGGGATTATGCCTGCAATACCGACATAAATATCCAGGTAACAGACACCAGGGTGGGTCCGTGCGATTGTGGTACAATTGGACCTGCTGATGCAGTATGGTTCCGTTCCATAGGCTGGTCTGCTTCGGCCTTACATATAGAGCAGGATATCGCCAGCACGATTCCGTTGCAGGGAGCTATTTTAAAGAATGGCGGATGCACTGATATAATTGACGGGCAGAAAATCAGCCCCTTTGGAAGCGGGTTGACATTAAAGCTTTTCTGCGGCGCAAATATCTTTAATGCCGGAGTTACTCATTACCGCTGGAAAAAAACGATGGTGACCGATGCCAATCAAAACCCGGTTGCAGGAAGTCCTTCCATCATTCCTGGGAATGTTTCCCGTCCGTATCTTGTTAAACTGTCTGCTACTCATTATGAAACTCATTATGTTTTATTAGGAGCTGAAGGAACCGGCTCCGATATTGCCTATCGTATTCCTCATCATGATGTAACAGTTGAACCAAATCTCCAGGATCCTGCTGATTATGGCCGGAGCCCCGAATGGACAAATATGTTTTTCGACAGTGCTAACATAGATACCAATTCACTGACAGATGGCATTTACAAATTTGAGCTTGAATTGCTGAAACAACAGGCCAATGGCAGCTTTACGTTGATCCGTGTTGCAAAAGAAACATTCCAGGTTTCCGAGTATGGTACTATAGGAAATAACCAGGATGCTCCTGATGGATATTTAAATATTTATTCAGGAAACCATGCATTGGCTGATTCTTATAAAATGAATGTTCGCATTGATAATGCAACTTGTGTCGCTGACATTCATGATGCTGTTTTAAATGAAACACTTGCTCCATCCGGACCATGCGGATTTATTATTTATAGTAATACCGGGCAACATGTTCATATCAGTTTCGAAGCTTCACACCCGCGGAACTTTGCCACTTTCTCTTTCGGGATCGTGAAAGGAAATAATACACAACCTACGGGGATTAATCCGTCCGGCTATGTAATATCCTCCGTTGGCGGATTTACTTTGTCTGGAGTCGTATTTAATGACGATTTTACAGTGTTGGAATTGTTAAATGGTTGTATTAACCAGGCAGCATTTTCAGAAAACCTGAATGTATGGTG
>DASVHX010000331.1:0-3488 GCA_036382355.1 Bacteroidales bacterium | reverse complement strand
AAAAGGGTGATGAACATTGGTATCAGTGTGTCGCCGGCGCCACGCATCACGCCGCCTATTACGAACATCGACGAAAAGAAAATATAGAAAGAACTGGTAATTACAAGGTAAGTAGCACCAATCTCGATTACATCAGGATCGCTGGTGAACAGGCTCATCAGGTTGCGCTTGAAGAGAATGACTGCAAGAGTGGTTGCAACTGCTAATAGCGACGACATGATAAATGTGCTGTTAAGTCCCTGTTTTACCCGTTCAGGTTTGTTCGCACCAAGATTCTGTCCGACAAAAGTAGATAATGCTGCTCCGAAATTCATGGCTGGCATTCCTGCCAACGAATCAATACGGCCTGCAGCGCTATATGCTGCCAGGGTATTTGTCCCGAAATTATTTACAACACGCAATAAGGCCATCATCCCCAATGCAACAAATGTTTGTTGCAGGCCGGAAGGTAATCCTATGCGTAAGCTTTTCCTGAAAATGTCCAAGTTAAATTCCAGTTTTCGCCAGGATAAATTTATTATCGGATGGGTACGGTTTAGATAGATAACCCCAGCGATAAATGCTCCGGCCTGCGACATTACAGTTGCAATAGCTGCCCCTTCTATCCCCCATTTGAATACCACCACGAAAAGCAAATCCAACAAAATATTCATGATAGTCGAAAAAATGAGAAAATATAGGGGCGTTTTTGAATCTCCGAGCCCGCGCAGAATTGCGCTGATGCCATTATATCCAAAGAAGAAGATTGACCCCGAGAGGTAAATATTCAGGTATGACCTGGCTTGGGGAAGGACTTCAACAGGGAGGTTGAGTAGTTCAAATATGATGCCGCTGAATGCGATCCCCAATATGCTTACTGCAATGGACATAAAAAACAGGAAAATGTAGAGTGTGTCGATACTGCGTTTTACATTATGAATATCCTTTGCCCCGAAATATTGCGCAATAATGATTGTGGATCCCATGGTAATGCCCATCACAAATGAGATCAGCATAAAGAGTATTGGGAAGGATGATCCAACGGCTGCCAAAGCTTCTTTTCCCAGAAACCGGCCTACAATTACACTGTCGGTAATATTATAGAATTGCTGAAAAACGTTTCCGATAAGCATAGGCGTGGCAAAGCGCAGAATCAATATGCCTGGTTTTCCTTCTGTAAGGTCTTGCATTAAACTAAATTATCAGGAGCCAAAAGTAGTATAAAATATAGGCTATCCCGGCTGAAAGTAGCGAAAACAGGATAACAGGAAAGAGGAGGAGTTGCAGATGACTTACAAATGAAATTCTTCAGAAAGCTGCCGCATACCAATCTGACAGATCGATATTACTTTTTCAACTAATACGGAAAGAACCTGTTTCTCCGGATTTTTTGCAGCAATACGTTCAATTTCCTCTGTAAGTTCAGCAGCTTCAATTATTGCGAAGTATCTCAGATGCGAGCGTAACTTATGGGCGGTCTGCCGCATGGTTTCCCAATCAGCTTGTCCCAGGCTGTCCTGCAATGCATTTATAGCTAAGGGTGTGCTCTCCAGGAACATACCAATCATCGTTTTCATAAACTCCTCGTCACCATCGGAGCCTTCGCGCAGGTATTGCAAGGAATAAACAGTTTTTTCGGGTGTTGAATCTGCCATTGGATCGTAAATTTAAACAGCTGAATTAGTTATCCGGGATTAAGGAAAAGGTCAATTTTTTCTTTCAACATTTTTCGGGTAACAGGTTTGCTCAGATAATCAGAAAACCCAGAATCATTTATTTTTTTCAACAAAGAGTCATCGTCGTATCCGGTGAGCGCAATTACAGGTATATTATTTTCTATTCCGGAGTTACCCTCTCTAATCTGCCTAATGGCTTCAAATCCATTCATAACAGGCATCTCAATATCCAGCAGAATTAAATCGGGAGAAGAAGTACGCAACAGCCGGATGAGTTCTTCTCCATCACATGCACAGTCGCTTGTATAGCCCAGTTGTTGGAGCATTTTGCCAAACAACAGCTGGTTATATTCGCAGTCTTCTGCAACAATAATATAAGGAACATGCATGCTATCAGAAGTTGTTACAAGTAAATTGCGGATGATAAGTTCAAAAGTACGAAAGAGTAGCGTATTAAATACACTTTCCCGGCACAAAATTCCGAATTTAAGGTAAAATCAGTTGGACTGCGCTTGTACGAGGGCTTTGGTGGAAAGTAAGCCGCATGCAGCATCGATGTCGAGGCCACGCGATTGTCGCAATGTTGTTATAATTCCTTTGGCATTAAGACCTTGTTGGAAAGCCAGGATTGCACTCTCGTCCGATCCCTGCAAAGGAGTTCCGGGCAATGTATGGAAGCGGATGAGGTTTATCCGGCATTTAACTTTGTTCAATAACCGTGCGAGTTCGTTTACATGGCGGGGAGTATCGTTTATCCCTTTAAACATGATGTATTCAAACGAAATCCTGCGATATTTCCCGGTATTATACCGAATTATGGTATCCACCACTTCTTTAATCGGGTAAACGTTCTGAATTGGCATCAATTGGCGGCGTTCCTCGTCGAACGGGGTGTGCAGGCTTACTGCCAGGTTGCATTTACTGTTTTCCAGGAATTCGCGCATAGCCGGAATGATACCGATAGTTGAAACGGTTACTTTGCGAACGCTGAGTTCAAAACCATATGCAGAAGTCAGGATTTCGAGACTTTTCATCACGGCATCTGCGTTGTCCAGCGGTTCTCCCATCCCCATGTATACGATATTGGTGATCAAATGCCGCTCCGGCAGGCTTCTTAACTGGTTTATGATTTCGCCTGTGCTGAGATGCGCCTGGAATCCCTGCTTGCCCGTCATGCAGAAAAGGCATCCCATTTTGCAACCCACCTGGGTGGATACACATAAGGTGTACCGCTTCGGATCAGGAATGTAAGCTGTTTCAATAAATTTTCCGTCGGAGGTTGGATACAGGTATTTTTTTGTACCATCTACTGAGGTTTGCACCTTGGTGGATAGCATTGCTCCCACGTCGAATTTTTCCTGTAACAAGGCTCTTACCTTTTTCGAAATGTTCAACATTTCTTCGAAAGTTGCCACTTCGGTCTTATACAACCAATATGCCAACTGATCGCCGGTATATTTCGGCAGATCGAGGCTTACGCTGATGGCCTTAAGCTCGTCGAGGGTCTTTCCAAGCAAGGACTCTTTTTCCATGGCTGATATCAGAAATAAATTTCCGAAACGATATTACCGAAAGGTATCCCTTTTGAAATAAGGATATCTCTTGCATCCACCACCATTTCGGCGCATCCGCAAAGGTAGTACTTAATATCGGTGGGGAGGTTCGTATGCTGCTGAAGATATGCCGTAAGCCTTCCGGAAAAAATATCCTCTCTACTTTCGCGCGAACAACATCTGATGTAATTCTTACCAAGAACCGGAAGAAATTCATTTTCGAAATAAAATAATTCGAGGAACCTGCCACCATGCAGCAGAACTTTATCAGAGCCCAGAC
>DASVHX010000330.1:0-7447 GCA_036382355.1 Bacteroidales bacterium | reverse complement strand
TTATGTTAATAAACGTTAAAGCAATTGCAGCTTTACAGCTTTTTACCATAGGCGAAAGCTGAAATCAGGCGATTTCAAGTGCAATCAATGAAAAAATCAGTTAGGATCGTATGCCCATTTGAGGTAAGTTGTTCCCCATGTAAACCCGGCGCCAAAAGCAGCAAGGATTATGTTGTCACCTTTTTTCAACCGGGGTTCCCATTCCCAAAGGCAGAGTGGCAGTGTAGCAGCCGTAGTATTACCGTATTTCTGGATATTGATCATTACCTTGTCCTTGCTTAGTCCCATGCGGTTGGCGGTAGCTTCAATAATCCGGTTATTGGCCTGGTGAGGAACAAGCCAGTCGAGGGTTTCTGATGTAAGACCATGGCGTTCCATCATTTCTACTGAAACATCAGCCATCCGCGATACAGCCCATTTGAACACTGTTTGGCCTTCCTGGTAAATAAAATGCTCGCGGGCTTCCAAACTGGCATGGCTTGGCGGCACATTCGATCCGCCAGCTTTCTGATGAAGGTGATGACGGCCACTTCCGTCGGAGCGGATAATGGTATCAATTATTCCGTTATCGTCAGCAGATGGTTCGAGCAACACAGCACCGCTCCCATCGCCGAAGAGCGGGCAGGTATTGCGATTGGTATAATCGGTGATGGAGGACATTTTATCAGCTCCAACAATCACTACTTTTTTATAGGCTCCCGATTCTACATATTTGCTCCCTGTGGCCAAGGCAACCAGGAAACCGGAACACCCTGCATTGATATCAAAACTGAATGCGTTTAGAATGCCGGTTTTATCGCTGATAATGCTGGCTGTGGCCGGAAAAGGCATATCAGGTGTTACGGTGGCACAAATCAGCAGGTCAACTTCATCGGGGTTGGTGTTAGTTTTGGCCAAAAGCTGTTTCACGGCTTCAGTACCCATCACCGAAGTGCCTTGTCCTTCTCCTTTAAGAATTCTACGTTCTTTGATTCCAATACGTGTCATAATCCATTCGTCCGAAGTATCAACCATATGGCTGAGTTCGTTGTTGGTAAGAATATAATCAGGTAGATAAGCACCAATGCCGGTGATAGCAGCTTTTATTTTTTTCATTAAGTATTTGGTTTTAAAATCAACAATCCAGCGGGAGCTATTCTTCCTTCCCGTTGTTGAATTGCACGAGCGCCAGTTTGATTTTATGAGCAAGGTGTGCTTTGTGAACCGAACGGGCTTCCAGAATCATGTTTTTTATCGCTTTTTCATTTGATATCCCGTGACCTACGATAACTGTTGAATTGATTCCGAGAATTGGCGTGCCGCCGAAATTTTCATAATTAAACCTGTCGAAATATTCGTCGCGAAGCCCGTGTTTTAACATAATACGGTACATAGCTTCGAGATTTTTAAGTACGATATTTCCGGTGAATCCTTCGCATACGATAACGTCGGCCTTATTGCGAAGTAGATCGCGACCTTCAAGATTGCCTATAAAATTGAAATCTTTAGATCCTTTCATCAACATATAGGCCGATTGGGAAAGCAGATTACCTTTTTCCTCCTCCTCACCGATATTTAAAAGTGCTACACGTGGATTTTTGATGTGATGAACAGATTGGGCATAGATTGAACCTATAAGTGCAAACTGATACATAACATCGGGTTTTGCATCCGGATTAGTGCCTACATCGAGTAAAATACTGATACCTCCGGCTTCCTGGGGAAGTATTGCAGATGTGCAGGGACGAATTATTCCCTGTATTGTATTTACACTAAAAATGGAACCAACCAACATTGCACCACTACTGCCGGCGCTGGCAAAGGCATCGATTTTTTTATGCTTAAGCAGGTTATATCCCACATGTATACTGGATTCGGTCTTGCGCAGAAATGCTTTGGTAGGATGTTCGCCCATACCAATAACATCCGAAGCATGAACGATTTCAAAATCATCAGGACTAGCGCCAAATTCCAATAACGTTGCACGAATAATACTCTCGTCTCCTACAAGTACTATACGGTCTTCAAGGGATAGTTCTTTATGGGCGAGAATTGCACCTCCAATTGTAGCTTTCGGAGCTTGATCGCCACCCATAACATCTAAACCGACTTTCATCGACAAGTTATTTGAGTCATATTCTTTACGCGGTAAATAAAAGGTTACGCTGTAGTCTTCTTCTCAATAGCAAGTCTGCCTTTGTAATATCCGCACTCGGGGCAAACGCGGTGGTAAAGTACGGAAGTTCCGCAGTTAGAACAAAGTGCAATCGTTGGGAGTACAGCTTTGTAATGTGTTCTTCTTTTTGCAGTTCTCGTTTTGGAGAACCTGTGTTTGGGATGTGGCATTTTCTATTTTATTTAATCGTACAATCAAAATTAATTTTCTTCTTTCTCTTTTCCGGTCAGACCTTTAAGAACCTCCCACCGGGGATCAGTATTTTCGTGCTCAGGGGTTTCAGTAATAAACTTTGTCACCTCCGGATCGCAGGCATATTCGCCATTTTCATTCATAGGGTGCACATGCCTTATCGGCAAAAGCAGGTTGATGTATTCGTAAATAAGCGGCGCCAGGTCAATCTGGTAGTCCGTATGAGGAATCATCAATACATCATCCGATTCCTCCAGGCGTTCGTGACCAAACTTAACAATGAGCTGTTCACGCCCGCTTACCGGATGATCAAATACGTCCAGGCAACGATCGCAGGTCACTTCTACACTGCCTTGTACTTTGAACCCAAAAATTAGCATTCGCTCCTGTCGTTCGAGGTTCACCTCTACACTAATTTTACCCTTTTTTATTTCGGAATATTCGAAATGCTCAAAGAACGCATTATTAACCTCAAAGTCAAACGTATGGTTTCCAAGGCTTAGCCCCATGAAAGGAATAACAAAATCGGCCAGGTAATCCACAGATTGATTTTTTAACAAAGGGGGTGCAAAATTATAAATTAATATTGTGATTCACAAATCTAAGTTCGTTCCCTTGTAAGGGGCTCCGTTATTACAATGCGATGCAAAATGGTTTCCTTTTGCCCATTTACAGGCTTCCTGCTAACGCATCAGTTCATCATTTATACTATTATACTATTTAAAAGCAGTCTCGAGCAGTCCATCACCTGCGATACTTAACTGGCTGAAGTAAGCCGGTGTTTCGCGTCCGAGCAACTTATCCACGTACATTTTAGCCAGGTATTGCCCCAACATAAAGCCTTGTCCGCGTAGCCCAAGGAACAATCCATGTTCAGGATCGATAAGCATGCGCGGCTCCACATAATAACCTGCCCAAACAGCCTGAAAACCGACCGATGACAAATCGGGGAACCAGTTCACAAAAACTTCGGAAGCGATTTCCAAAAAATCCTGTGAATTGATTTTAAGATTTTTGCCGGCTTGCTGAGGTTCTATCTGGGGCGATGCACAGCCGATAATCTGGCCGGTTTCGCCGAGTTGTTGACCGTACACGGCGACAAAACCTTTATACTTGCGGCGATCAATAATCATGTCCAGCGGCTGTCCGTTGATACCCATCATAGGTAAGCGGCGCGTAATGAAGGCCTGGTGTTTGATTGGGTATAAGCCGGTTTCGATACCCAGTTGTTTGGCAAACTTTTCGCCTTCTGGCCCGAGTGCATTCACGAAAACTTCAGTCTGGTATTCAATATAATTTTTTTCGTGGTCTTGCACCAGGATGCAATAAGTAGTTCCATTGCTGGTAACGTCAATTAACGGGCAATCTTCGAGCACCTGGCCGCCGTTGTCGATACCAATGCGGCGGATAAGGTCTATTACACGGCCCGGTGTGGCCTGCCAGCAATCGCGGGTTATCTGTGCTGCCAGGTATGTGCTTCCCAGGTTAGGGTTGATGTGTTTGGATATCTCGCGTGGGAAATCCTTTGGATCCACCATGTAGGCGTCCGACCACGACATACTTTCTTCCAGCGCTTTGTAGGTTTTATCGTCGTGGGCAAATGTCACATAACGCGTGGAACGGAATTGGATATCGTGCTGTTTTTGGAGATCTTTGAATATTTCAAGATTATGGCGGGCAATATCAGCAATTTCCGGAAGACTGAATGCCGGACGTCCGCCTGCAATATTGCGCCATGAAGCGCCGCGCCCGAAGTTTATGAGCACAGGTTTCAGGCCAGCCTCGGCCAGGTATCTGAACAATGCACTGCCACCAATACCACCGCCTGCGACAAGCGATTGAACCTTTACAATACGGGTTGGGGTACCATTGAGGTTTGTAATTACCTTTTCATGCACATTGCGGGGATATAACTCGCCCATGGCAAGCTGGTTGGAGAGCGGGCCGCGAGGTGTGGCTTCACCCACAATGGTGATACCGGTTGGACGTAATGTCTGTTTCAGCCGCCTGATGCAGCGCTTTCCACGGCATGCACCCATTCCAAGGCGCGTGGTGTGTTTCACTTCATCAACCGAAATAAATTTCCGGTCGCCAATGGTTTCCATGATTTCGCTCAGCGATACATCGTCGCAATGGCACACGTAAGTTTCGTTTTCGCGCTCATAAGTCGTGGGAGTCAACTGCAAAGGCTCAGGGAAATCGGCTTTTACAACAAACCCTCTCACCTTCATCAGGCCTTCTCCTTTTACATCCAGGGAACGGACGCGGGCGATATTGGTTTTATTAGGTTTGCGCAATATCTTTTCGATAATACCTTCACCAAGCTTTTCACCATTATTATTTACCAGGTAAACTTCGGCTTTCTCCGGTGCATCATATTCTATGGGCAGGAAGAGCCAGTTTTTATTCAGGTTATAACCGAAAATAGCCAGTCCGGGGCATTGGTATACACAATCCATGCAACCAACGCATTTTTCGAAATCAAGTTGAGGAACAGTGCTCGTAGATGTCTTGGTGATGGCACCATGAGGGCATGCAAATTCGCAGGGATTGCAGGCAAAGCCATACAGGCAGTCGATCTGAACAAATGGTTTTGCAAAAGCGCGTTCTTTTGTTGGCAGGTATGGCGTATCTATCACGCGAAGCGGATGTTGCTGCGAATCGATATATTCCTTCGAGGTTGCCAGGAACTCATTGTAGCTGAAGCGTTCGCCCATTTCCTGTAATATTTCGAAAGCAACCTGTTTGCCCCGTACAACAGCGCTGGTGCCTTCGCCAATGCGGATGGCATCACCGGCGGCATAACACCTGCGGCCAAATATTTCATTTCCTTTGATCAGCAACTGATCATCGGAAACAAGTCCGGTGCATATATTTATGGCATCAATGCCATCAATTACCTTTTCGGTTCCGGGGACAGGTTCGAAGTTTTTACATTCGGCAATTACTGCGCCTATGATTCCATCGTGATTCTCGTTTGGTATTGCTTTCAATAGGATGTGCGACAACATAACAGGGATGCCGAGCCGGCGTACCCTGTTCGCCTGTACCGGGAATCCCCCTTCGAAAGGCTGTGCTTCAATAATGGCTTTTACAGTGGCACCTGCCTGCATAAGTTGGTAGGAAGTCAGATACCCGATATTTCCGGCGCCGACAGTCAACACGTTACGTCCGAGGAGCGTAAATTCGCTGTTCATCATTTTCTGCACCACAGCAGCGGTATACACACCTGGCAGGTCGTCGTTCTCGAATGTGGGCATAAATGGCACTGCACCTGTGGCTGCTACCAGGTAATCGGAATCAACGTAATAAATTTCTTCGGTAAGGATATTTTTCACAGCAATCCGGTTCCCTTCCAGGATATCCCAAACCGTAGAGTTCAGGAAAATTCCCTGGTGATTATCACCGGCAAGGGTTTTGGCAATGTCGAACCCACGCATCCCGCCAAATTTTTTCTGTTTTTCGAAAAAGAAGAACTGATGGGTTTGCATCAGGAATTGCCCGCCGATTTTATCATTATTATCAATCACAATATTGTGAATACCGTGTTTGTTCAGTTCTTCACGTGCAGCCAATCCGGCAGGTCCGGCACCAATAATAGCCACCGAAGTCTTATAAACCTTCAGCGGATCGTTTTTGTGCAATTTGGCGATATAGGGATTATAGTCCTTTGGTATTTCGCTTACTTCTTTCACTCCATCAACGCGGGTGATGCAGATGCGCCTGATTTGTCCATCAACCAGCATTTCGCAGGCGCCGCATTTACCAATTCCGCATTCCAGGCTGCGTTCGCGATTTGTAAGGCTGTGACTATGAACAGGATAACCAGCCTGGTGAAGCGCGGCAGCAATAGTAAACCCCTTTTCTCCACTGATTTCTTTTCCCTCGAAAGAGAATGTAAGTGTTTCGGATGGGGTTACATCCAATATGGGGTGCGCCTTGATCCTATTCATGAAAGTTATTTTAAATCGCGGGTAATTAGTTGATAAATAAATATTTCAGTAAAGTTTTGTTTCAAATCCCGTGGCAAAATTATATTTTTTTGATGTGCAGTGCCCATATTTTTCAAATTTAGAAAGGTTACATTTAATTATAGCGCAGAACGAAAATATAAGTACCAGTTTGAATTTCAGGCAAATTAATTTTTGAATCTTGTCATTTCGTTAAATGAATAAACTTCTAAAGTGATTTAAGTTGAATTATGCTGGCATGGAAAATTATTCGCTTACTTATCATGATTTTATAAGATGGGGAAGAAGCTTAATACTGATTACCGATAATCCACGACTTGATAAAGCGGAACCAAAAGCGAAATTTTGAGCATTCAGGTACTCAAATTATTAGGAACCTGTTAATATTTCAATAGATAGAGTTGACTTTAATTCATCCATATTTTGTTTGGAACTTGCCACAGAGTGGAGCTACCTTATTATAAATGGACTAAGTATACTATTATTCAATCAATTGGTTTATAAAATCAAATTCAACCGATGTGAATTGGTACCTATATTTTTAGTAACTTTGCAAACCCAAACCAGAATTTTTGCATCCTCATGGAGAAAACCAAGGTATTATTTGTAACCCAGGAAATTGCCCCCTACCTGAAAGAAACTCAGTTGGGGACGATTGGGCGATATTTACCGCAGGGCATACAGGAGCGGGGGCGTGAAATTCGCACATTCATGCCGAAATTCGGCACTATAAATGAAAGGCGAAACCAGCTCCACGAAGTTATTCGCCTCTCGGGGATGAATCTGATTATTGATGATACAGATCATCCGCTTATCATAAAAGTTGCTTCGATACAATCGGCACGCATGCAGATTTATTTTATCGATAACGAAGACTACTTTCAGCGGAAATATGTCTATTATGATAAAAACAACAAGTTTTTTAAGGATAACGACGAACGCACGATCTTCTTCTCAAGGGGCGTATTGGAGACGGTGAAAAAACTTGGCTGGGCTCCTGACCTGGTTCATTGTCATGGTTGGATAACCAGCCTGGTTCCGCTCTATATTAAACGTGCTTTCAGGGATAACCCACTTTTCTCTGACACCAAAATAATTATTTCCATCTACGACGACGATTTTACGGAGC
>DASVHX010000329.1:0-2560 GCA_036382355.1 Bacteroidales bacterium | reverse complement strand
TCATAGATTTTCCATTGTTTAAATATTAATAAATGTATATTTGAACATTCTAACCAGGTTCTTCTTGAAAGATAATATACTGCTAAGGGTATTCCGCTTTTATTACGAAGGTTTCCGCGATATGACCGTAGGGAAACGACTTTGGCTGATCATCCTGATCAAGTTGTTCATCATGTTTGCAATACTCAAAATTTTCTTTTTCCCTGATTTTCTTAAATCAAAATATAACACCGATAAGCAACGTGGTGATTATGTACTTGAACAATTAACAAAACCTAAACCCTAACTTTACGATGGAAAATTTCGACTACACTTTGATTGACTGGTCGAGGGCACAATTTGCCCTTACGGCTATTTATCACTGGTTTTTCGTTCCACTTACGCTAGGCTTAGCATTTATCGTCGCTATTATGGAAACGATTTATGTGCGCACAGGCCAGGAAGAGTGGAAACGGATTACCAAATTCTGGATGACGCTTTTCGGCATCAATTTCGCTATTGGAATAGCTACCGGCATTATCCTCGAATTCGAGTTTGGCACCAACTGGTCGAATTACTCCTGGTTTGTCGGCGATATTTTCGGTGCGCCGCTGGCCATAGAAGGTATTATGGCCTTCTTCCTCGAATCCACATTTGTTGCCGTTATGTTTTTCGGATGGAATAAAGTGAGCAAACAATTTCATCTATTATCATCGTGGCTTACAGCAATTGGGGCGAGCCTTTCGGCACTCTGGATCCTGGTGGCTAATGCCTGGATGCAGTATCCGGCGGGTATGCGGTTTAATCCCGATACAGCCCGCAACGAAATGGAGAATTTCTGGGCAGTATTGTTCTCGCCGGTTGCTGTGAATAAATTCCTTCACACCGTTTCGTCAAGTTATGTAGTGGCAGCCATATTTGTAATAGGAGTAAGTTCATGGTTTTTACTGAAGAAGCGCGATGTACTGTTTGCCAAACGCAGCATTATTGTAGCTTCAGTATTTGGACTGATAATGGCATTATTTATGGTTATCACCGGCGACGGATCGGCACGTGCAATGGCTAAATACCAGCCCATGAAATTTGCTGCCATGGAAAACCTGCAGAACGGACGGAAAAATGCACCATTAGTCGCTTTTGGGATTTTGAAAACACGTGAAAACGATGAGCATAAACGCGAAGATTTCATGTTCAAGATTGAAATACCTGATATGCTCTCGTATCTGGCCTTTTTGAATACTAATGCCTTTGTGCCCGGAATAACTGACCTGGTATATGGTAATGAGGCTCAGGGGATAATTCCTTACAAGAGCAAAATGGAAAAAGGGAAAATCGCTATTGCCGCATTGCGGGAATACACCCTTGCAAAGAAGGCCAACAATATGGTTAAAGCAGATTCCGAGCTTGCTGTTTTTCAGGCAAATTATGAAGGCGTAAATGCACAGGGCGAAAAGGAACGTTATTTCGGCTATGGATACATCAGTAACGAACATCAGCTTATTCCACCCGTGCAGCCTAGCTTTTATTCTTTCCGGATTATGGTAGGTTTAGGATTTCTCTTCATCATTCTTTTCATCTTGATGCTTAGCAGCGTGCTTAAACATAAGATTGAAAACAGGCGATGGTTGCAATACCTGGGACTTTGGACCATTCCGCTGGCCTATCTTGCAACACAGGCCGGATGGATTGTGGCCGAAGTAGGTCGTCAGCCCTGGGTTATACAGGATCTGATGCCGACCATGGCAGCCGTTTCGCACCTCGAATCGTCATCGGTAATGATCACCTTTATGCTGTTTGCCGTGCTTTTTACAGCATTGCTGATTGCCGAAATAAAAATATTATCCCGTCAAATAAAAATAGGACCTAAAGAAGGAGGACGCTAAGTATGTTTGAAACTTTATCATTATTGGCACTACAGCAATACTGGTGGGCGATTGTATCGCTGCTTGGGGCTTTGCTCGTATTTTTGATGTTTGTCCAGGGCGGCCAAACACTTATCTATACCCTTGGTAAAACCGACACTGAGCGCAACATGCTCGTGAATGCGCTTGGCCGTAAATGGGAATTTACCTTTACCACACTGGTTACTTTTGGTGGCGCATTCTTCGCTTCTTTTCCACTCTTCTATTCCACAAGTTTCGGTGGCGCTTATTGGGTGTGGATTGCCATTTTATTTGCTTTCATTATTCAGGCTGTGGCCTACGAATACCGGAGTAAACCGGCCAATCTCCTTGGCAAGCGTACCTACGAAATATTCCTTTTTGCGAATGGCGCTCTTGGCACAATACTTATTGGTACTGCCGTGGGCACGTTCTTTACCGGTTCGCAGTTTTCGGTAAACAGAATGAACCTGACAAATATCGGCGATTCGGCCATTTCGCGATGGGAAACTCCTTTTCACGGACTCGAAGCAGTACTCAACGTGCAGAATGTAGCGCTTGGACTGGCTGTTTTCTTTCTGGCACGCGTGTTGGGAATCCTCTATTTTATGAATACCATTAATGACGATACCATATTTGCCCGTGCTAAAAAACAGTTGATTTATAATGCGGCACCTCTCCTGGTATTATTCCTGCTCTTC
>DASVHX010000328.1:0-3635 GCA_036382355.1 Bacteroidales bacterium | reverse complement strand
TCCGATAGAAGCGACGAAGAAATTCTACAATATTTTGTAAAAGCCCGCTTCCCGTTCCGGGTACACGAGGATCTGGCCACCTTTATTTCAGTTGTCAAAAATCCAATTGCCATCCGTTCGTCAAGTTTGCTGGAGGATTCGCATTATCAGCCATTTGCAGGCATATATTCGACCTATATGATCCCGAATATTACCGATGAACGACTCATGATCGATAAACTTTGTATGGCCATAAAAAGCGTTTATGCATCAGTATATTTTAAAGGTAGCAAAGCGTATATGACTGCCACAAAAAATGTAATTGATGAAGAGAAGATGGGTGTGGTGCTTCAGGAAGTATGCGGACAAAAATATGGCGAGCGGTTTTACCCGGTGATATCAGGGGTAGCAAGGTCGATTAATTTTTATCCTATATTTCCTGAGAAGCCCGGCGATGGCATCGTGAATGTTGCTCTTGGGCTGGGGAAATATATTGTCGATGGTGGAAATTCGCTGCGTTTTTCCCCACATTATCCTACCAAAGTACTGCAATTATCATCGCCCGAAATGGCCATGCGCGAATCCCAGAAATTCTTTAATGCCCTGGATCTGAAATATGATAGTTTTAAAGCTTGCGTTGATGATGGTGTAAACATTCTTAAACTTCCGCTACGCGAAGCAGAAGCCGATAATACCATAAAGTACGTAGGTTCCACGTACGACTTTCAAAGCAACATGATAAGAGATGGAATAAACTATGATGGCAAGAAACTGGTAACCTTCGCCAACATTCTCAATCATAACACATTTCCATTGGCGCAGATAATGTCCGATGTGCTGGAAGTCGCTCAAACGGAAATGAACAAACCCGTGGAAATAGAATTTGCAGTGGATATGGATGTGCCTGCAGGTGAACCAAAAGTATTCTATCTGTTACAGATCAGGCCCATTGTGGAACAGGATCAGGTAATAAAGGAAAACCTCGATGATGTTAAACAGGAGCAAACAATCATTTTCTCCAACTCCGCCCTGGGCAATGGAGTAATTGAAGATGTATGTGATATTGTTTATATAAAACCCGAAACATTTGCAGCTTCCCGCAATAATGAACTGGTGAATGACCTGGGTGTTATAAACGAAAGATTTATCAAAGAAGGCCGGTATTATGTGCTTGTTGGTCCGGGACGTTGGGGTTCCAGCGATCCCTGGTTAGGGATTCCGGTTAAGTGGCCGCAAATATCTGCAGCCAGGCTTATCGTGGAATCCGGCCTAGCAAATTACCGTATCGATCCCAGCCAGGGAACACATTTCTTTCAAAATCTTACATCATTCAGGGTAGGCTACTTTACCATCAACCCGTTTATGCACGACGGTTTCTACGACCTCGGATACTTGTCCGGGATACCGGCTTTTTATGAAGACGAATTTATCAGGCATGTCAGGTTCGATAAACCACTGGTAATTAAGATTGATGGCAGGAATAATAAAGGCCTTGTCATGAAAAGTACCGGTTAAGCTATTTTTAACCGCGCTGGCGAAATCAGTCTCAAAAGTCACATTATTGCCAAAGCCTAAAATATTTTTCCACTTTAGGTTTCTGTCTGCTTTAAACATATAATTTCGCACCGTTATTCAATTAACAATACAATAGCATTTTCGTTATTGTATAATTTTAAACCCATTACAATGAATTTAGAAAAAATTATGAGCAACCTGGAAAAGAAACATCCAGGTGAAGTTGAGTATCTGCAGGCAGTTCGCGAAGTGCTTGAATCACTCGAAGAAGTTGTTAACGAGAATCCCCAATTTGAAGCAGCAGGGATCATCGAAAGAATTATTGAACCAGATCGTATTTTGTCTTTCAAAGTTCCCTGGATGGACGACAGCAACAAAGTACAAGTCAACCTGGCTTATAGAATCCAATTCAACAATGCCATAGGCCCATACAAAGGTGGCCTTCGGTTCCATCCAAGTGTAAACCTCAGTATTCTGAAGTTTTTAGGCTTCGAACAGATTTTCAAAAATAGTCTCACCACTTTGCCCATGGGTGGAGGAAAAGGCGGTTCCGATTTCGATCCGAAAGGAAAGTCGAATGCAGAAATCATGCGGTTCTGCCAGGCATTCATGCTTGAATTATGGCGCTTTATCGGCCCGGAAACTGATGTTCCCGCTGGCGATATTGGTGTAGGTGGCCGCGAAATAGGTTTCCTGTTCGGCATGTATAAAAAATTAGCACAGGAGCACACAGGCGTTCTTACCGGTAAAGGTATCAACTGGGGCGGAAGCCTTGTTCGTCCCGAAGCTACCGGATTTGGTGCAGCTTACTTTGCCAACGAAATGTTAGCTACCAAAGGCGAATCATTTAAAGGCAAAACAGTCTGTATTTCAGGTTTCGGGAACGTTGCATGGGGTGCAGTTACTAAAATTAACGAATTAGGTGGAAAAGTTCTCACCATTTCCGGCCCCGACGGTTATATCTACGATCCCGATGGAATTTCAGGCGAAAAGATCAACTATATGCTCGAACTGCGTGCTACGAACCAGGATATCGTAAAACCATATTCTTTCGAATTTACCGGAGCCCAGTTCCACCAGGGAAAACACCCATGGGAAGTGAAATGCGATGTAGCCATGCCTTGTGCCACACAAAACGAACTCAACAAGGAAGATGCAATGCACCTTGTTAAGAATGGTTGTATGTGCGTAGCCGAAGGCGCTAATATGCCTACCACTCCCGATGCTGTGGAAGTATTTCTCGAAAACAAAATCCTTTTCGGACCTGGTAAAGCAGTAAATGCCGGTGGCGTTGGAACTTCAGGTCTCGAAATGTCGCAGAATTCGATGAAACTCAACTGGTCGGCCCAGGAAGTTGACGGCAGGCTGCACGAAATCATGCGGAATATCCATGCAGCATGTGTTAAGCACGGTAAACAACCCGATGGTTATGTTAACTATGTAAAAGGCGCCAACATAGCCGGTTTCCTCAAAGTGGCCAATGCCATGCTCGATCAGGGAATCGTATAAATTATTTGTTTGGTTAATTAACAAGGGCTGTCTCATTTTGGGGCGGCCTTTTTTACTTAATTGCTCGTCTTAAAGTTTATTTTTTTGCTTTAGGCATTCATAATGACTATTGTCAGTCCGATTTGGTTACTTCTTAAAACTTAAACTTAGCGAAGCGATCTCATGAGCGAAGCGAATAATCGTTGATCCTTGTTCTTAAATCATCGTTTCAATAAATAGAATTGCTGAGTCGCTTACCCAAACAGCGCTGAGAACGCCTCTTCAATCTTCGAAATCCCGGTTACTTTGATGCCAATCTGTTTCAGATCGAGCCCTTTCATATTGTATTTTGAAACATAAACCTGTTCAAATCCCAGCTTATCGGCTTCGGCAATGCGCTGTTCGATGCGGTTTACAGGCCGTATTTCTCCGGAAAGTCCCACTTCGGCAGCAAAACACGCATGCTTTGCAATGGGAATATCTTCGCTGGATGAAAGCACGGCACAAATCACGGCAAGATCGGTAGCCGGATCGTCCACCCGGATGCCCCCGGCAATATTCAGGAAAACGTCTTTGGCCCCGAGCCGGAAACCACAGCGTTTTTCGAGCACCGCCAGCAGCATGTTGAGCCTGCGCGTATCGAACCCGGTGCA
>DASVHX010000327.1:0-5381 GCA_036382355.1 Bacteroidales bacterium | reverse complement strand
TTCTCGGTAAGGATAGAACGGTCGTAGAGTTCTTCCGTTTCGCGGTATAGAATGGCTAACCGTTCGAAAGCCCTGTTAAGTCGCAGGTTCGAACGCACAATACCAACATAATTGGTCATGATGCCTTGAAGTTCCTTCAGTGTTTGGGTAATAAGGATCATTTCTTCATTCATCACAGTACCTTCTGCATTCCAGTCGGGGATTGTATCGCAAAAAGGAATGTGCGGAATTACTGAAGTTGCATGTAAGCTGGCACGGTGCGAAAACACCAGCGATTCCAGCAGCGAATTGGAAGCAAGACGGTTAGCTCCATGTAAGCCTGTGGATGCACACTCACCGCTGGCATAAAGGTTAAGGATAGTGCTGCGACCGTATTCGTCCACCTTTATTCCTCCACAAGTATAATGTGCCGCAGGAACAACAGGGATCATCTCCCTGGCTATGTCGATCCCAATGCTGAGGCATTTAGCATAAACACCAGGGAAATGGCTTAGAAGGTCGTTTTTAGAAATATTACGGGCATCTAAATACAAGTGATCATCACCAGAGATTTTAAGTTCATTATCGATGGCTCTTGCAACAATATCGCGTGGTGCCAGCGAAAGGCGCTCAGGGTCGTATTTCTGCATAAATTCGCGGCCATCCATAGTTTTTAAGATAGCCCCAAAACCACGTAATGCTTCAGTTATCAGAAATGAGGGCTTTTCAGATGGATTATATAAGGATGTAGGATGGAACTGAATGAATTCCATTTTCTCGACAATGCCTTTGCCCCGGTGTACCATCGCGATTCCATCGCCCGTGGCAATAGGCGGATTGGTAGTAGTGGCATACACATTACCTGCTCCTCCGGTCGAGAGTAGGGTTGTTTTGGCAAGTATGGTGTCGATACAATTGTTCGCTTTGTCGAGCACATATGCTCCATAGCAAGTAATATCGGGCGAGCGGCGGTTTACCTCCATATCCAGGTGATGCTGTGTGATAAGGTCTACAGTAAAGTGGTTCTCGAGCATCTCGATGCTAGGATTTTCAGCAATCCTTTTAAGTAAAATTTGTTCGATCTCCTGCCCGGTCTGGTCCTTATGATGAAGAACCCTGAATTCAGAATGCCCGCCTTCTTTTGCCAGATCGTATTGCCCTGAAGCTGTTTTGTCGAATTCTACGCCCCATGCAACCAATTCCTTAACCCGCTCGGTAGATTCGGTTATTGTAATGCGAACAATTTTCTCATCGCTCAGTTCGTCACCGGCAATCATCGTGTCGCGGATATGTTTTTCGTAAGTATCAGGTGTGTACATTACTGCCGCAATTCCGCCCTGGGCATACTTTGTAGCGCTTTCTTCCGCGTTGCCTTTGGTTACAATACATACTTTGCCATGCGCTGAAGCTTTAAGGGCATAACTCAACCCTGCAATGCCGGAGCCTATTACAAGGAAATCAACTTTTTTTCTCATTTAACAGATATTACTCACTACGTTTCCCGCAAAAAGCTGGACAAGTTGTGAAAACACTAACGCTTAGTTTGTGAACAAAATTACCACAAAATTAGAAGCCTCTAACTTCTCTGGCATATCAGTATGGCGACTAATAGGGATTTTAACCTTTTTTGCGTGCGAATAATTCTATTTGAGCAACTTATTGTTTTGTTAATGTTTTAATTGTGAAATAGATGCTCTCAGCGGAAAAGGAAGTTATTTTCACAACTTACAGCCACAGTAAAGTTCGGATATGAGTTCACCGATTCTATCTGTATGGACAGATTCTTATAACATACACTGGTGTGATGCCGATACAAAAGGTAACGCCAGTATTATGTCTTTGTTTAATTATATGCAGGAGAGTGCCTTAAGGCATGCCGGCCATCTCGGGTTTGGATATGACGCAGTATTGGAAGTAAAACAGATTTGGGTTATTGTAAGGATGCAACTGGAAGTGAATCGCTACCCACAATGGGGCGAATCTATTATGATCCGCACATGGCCCAGGGGAGTAGAAAGCATTTTTGCCTTACGCGATTATGAAATCATCGATAGCAATGGGAATGTGATAGTAGCTGCAACTTCGCGCTGGATCGTTATCGATGCTATTACGCGTAGACCATTGCCGATGAAAATCATACAGCAGGCCCTTTACATGTGCGATCCACGCGAGGCGATAGCAACAATTTCAGAGGCAAAGATGCCGGCCGACGATTTTGTTCTCCTGAAGCAACATACAGTTCAATATTGCGACCTTGACAAACACAACCATGTAAACAATACACGTTATGTCGAGTGGATAGTTAATGCATTTCCGGGGAATTGGTTTCAGGGGCATGAAATAACTGCTTTCCGCATCGATTACCAGGGAGAGAGCCATCAGGATGACGAAATTGCTATTTATGCCGATCAGCCCGAAGGAATGAATACCTGGATCAAAGCTATTCGCACCTTTGATCAGAAAATCATTTTTAAAGCATTGATTAGCTGGAGATGATGTTTCTTACGCCACCCGGTCAGGTGGTGATTTCATCAGCCATTGTCCGGATAAGTTCCCAGGCAGCCAGCACATGCCGCTCTTGCACATAAGTTTGGGCAATAACTATCCGGAGTGTATAAGCTCCATTGAGTTTTGTATGTGTAAGGTAGACTTTTCCGGTGGCATTCATCCTGCTCAACAGGACCTCGTTTATGCGGTTTAAATCCTTGATATCATTAATTCCTGCGGGGTGCAGTCGAAAACAAACAAGGTTCAAGGTTACCTGCGCCATCAATTCGAAACGGTTATCTGCAATTATTTCATTCTTGAACCAATTTGCAAGCCGGATATGTTCTCTAATTTTTTGCCGGATACCTTCAATCCCGAAAGTCCGGATAACGAACCATAACTTTAGCGCCCTGAACCTTCGTCCCAGTGGCACGCCCCAATCGCGGTAATCATTAACCAGTCCGCGTGTTCCGGTTTTCAGATATTCCGGGAGGATTTCGAATGTCCGGATAAGCGTTTCCTTATCTTTAACAAAATAGGCTGAGCAATCGAAATTGGTGAACATCCATTTGTGCGGGTTAAAAACGAAGCTATCTGCCAATTCTATCCCTTCGATCATAAAGCGGTATTCCGGAAGTACCAAAGCTGTTCCTGCGAGAGCGGCATCCACATGCAACCATATATTGTATTGGCTTGTAAGTTAGGCAATAGCAGCAAGAGGATCAATTGCCGTGCATCCGGTAGTTCCAAGTGAAGCAACTACACAGGCTGGTTTAAGCCCGGCTTCAAGATCGCGCTCAATGGCTTGTCTCAGCGCGGTAACATCCATACGGAAATGTTCATCCACGCCGATTTTAACAAGGTTGGCGCGTCCCAGTCCGGCTATCTTAACAGCTTTTTCGACTGAAGAATGTGTTTCGGAGGAACAATATACGCGCAGACCAATTAAGGCAGCCGGTCCTTCCGCGTTACCATTAAAATCAGTAAAGCGTTCGCGTGCCGATAGTATTGCAGCTAATGTAGATGTTGAGGCCGTATCCTGAATTACACCATGCCATCCGGCTGGAAGGCCTGTCATAGCTTTAAGCCAATTCATCATACGCTCTTCGAGTTCGGTCGCGGCTGGCGAAGTCTCCCATATCATGCACTGCGCACCCAGAGTAGCAGTGAGCATTTCAGCCAGAACCGAAGGATAGCTGGAATTTGCCGGAAAGTAAGCGAAGAAATTCGGGCTTTGCCAATGTGAGATCCCTGGCATGATTATATTGTTGAAATCCTGCATGATTGCAGACATTTCTTCACCTTTAGAAGGAGCATGTTCGGGGAGGCTTTGATATATTGCGCCGGGTTGTACCAGCGATTTAACAGGGAAATTCTCTACCTCGCCCATGTAGTCGGCCATCCAATCTACCATGCGATGTGCGTGCTCCCGGAATGATTGATTATCCATTGTAATTTTTTCATAAAGTTACGATGCTGGTGTTAATGCAAAGGCTCTTTGAGAAAATAATTTACTGGATTACTTTGGAAGTTTATTTCTGCTGAAAATAAGGGAATTACATTCTTTGAATGGAATTGTAGATTTTTTTAAGGAAAGAAAATGGGATTATGGAAGGTGTAAAACATGCAATACATTAGCAAGTTAGTTAGTAAGAATGTTCGACAACTTGATGACTAACAACAATTTTTTGGGTGAAAAAATCGGCTTTACCTCTGAGAAATATAAAATACATCCCATCCGGCAGATTATGAAGGTCAATTTGCCGGGAGTTTCTGCCATTGGCAAAATTGATGGAAGATTCATATACCAGGCTCCCGGTGAGCGTAAAAATATATGCAATAAAATCGTATTCCATGCAATTGGAAAGCGATAACGAAAATTTTCCGTTCGAAGGGTTCGGACTAATTATAAAATCCTTCATTGCTGTCGTGTTATTAATAATGGTGATACCATAGGTTATATGCAGTTTAGCTGGATTTCCGCAGTTCTTTGCCATTAAGGGAGCGGTTTCTCCATTATTCAAGACGGGTGATTTTCAATTAGATAAATAATAAAATATTAAATTGGTTAATCGAATTCTGGCCAAGCGCGCAGAAATTAGCGAGTTATCTGAGCTTACTGTTTAAATATTTTTGCAACATCTAGCGCATGTTTCGAAAATCCAACTCCTATATTCAGCCTGCAAAAATATTTTTGAACGTATTCCTTTAGGAAACTCTTTTGTAGCATACGAGATAAAGCATGTGACGATCACTCTGCATCTTCTTATTTGTTTTTCCGGAGATTAAAATACCTGTTTATGACATAGCCAACACAGAGTAATACCATAAAGTAAGCTACACTGATGAGTGTTAAATTAGTTGTGCCAAGAACGGAAGTAAGGGTTGTATGAACAACCTGTTCGGAAAGCCAAATAGGTTTTGCACAAAGCGGTAGTGATTGCATAAATAATAGAGAAGATATAATCAATAATGATTTTGATATTCTTCTAAAAAGTGAATTTTTATGCTGAAATATCATAACATGTTTTTTCGCTGCTAAGATATATTCTTTTAATCCGAAAAAGGGGCAAAATGAATAAGCGTGCCAGTTTAATGAATAAGCGTACGAGTCTATCGAATATTCGTAAGGATTTTGGTCTTCCGATTTGTTCAAAATGATCGTTATTGACCTTAATTTCTCAATTTAACTTACCTTCGTTTTTCATTTTTTAACCATTTTTGATGAATCAAACGCTACCTACCTTAGGAATAGTTGTATTGATGGCTTTGGCTATTTATCTGACGTGGTATTTTTCTGCTATCCTGGCTTATATGCTCATTTCAGCAGTTCTTTCCATCTTGGGACACCCGATGGTCCGATTCCTGGATTCCGTGACCTTAAGTACAGTTGTGCCCCGGTTGTTTTAACCTAA
>DASVHX010000326.1:0-2391 GCA_036382355.1 Bacteroidales bacterium | reverse complement strand
CAAGGCCGGCAAGTGATAAAAAGGCAATGTTATTCAATCCGGGACGAGCAGTGCGCGGGTAATAGTAGATTACAGGAATAAGCGCAATAAAAACCAAAGGAAAATATACCTGCTCGATATACCGGCTGTATTCGATGCCGGAATAAGCGGAATTTACCAGTGCTATATATCCAATAAATGACATTATGACCATAAGTGCTTTCATAAATGCTTTGTAGCGCAGCAGCATTAGGATGCCAATGATCCAAAGCACAATTACTTCGGCATAATAATGCAAGAGGAAGAGCCCAAGCTTTAGAAGATAGTCGGGTGAATTAAGATTTAAGTATAGCTTGTTATCGTCATAATTGAATTGCCAGTTTATCTTGGCCTGTTCATAAGCACTGAAAGTAGTAAACTTAAAATATAACGCACCTGCAAATACCAGAACGAAAAGGATATAGAGTTTCCAGTCGCGTGGTTCTTTTTTTCGAATATCGAACAGCATTACAAACGCAAAAAGCAAGAAGATCAAAGGATGACTGGTAAGCGCAAAAAATTCGAGTACAACCATTAGCAAAATGGCGAACCAGCCAAGGATATCTTGCCTGAAAATGGCGTAGAATGTAATAAGCAGGCCAATTCCGTAATAAAGTTCAAATTGTGGTGTGAAAAAACTATGCAAGATTCCGACTGTTTGTAACAGAATCAGCATCAGGCCAGATCGCCTATCGTCCAGCCCAAAATACACAAAGAGAAAAAGCAGGTAGAAAAACAATACATGCCCTACGGAATACATGATTAATATTGGTTTCATGCTTAGTCCAAGCCAAACACCTGTGAGCGGGAGCAATTGCGAAATTGCCAGAACATAGCGGTCGTGCTCAATCCAAAAAGAGCCACTATTCACCACATTAAATAAATAGTATCCGGCATCAGCATAAATCCTCTCCCGATAAAGGAAGACTGACAACAGGGCAAGGAGGATGAACGGAAGGTGAGGGACCAGTTTTCCTGCCAGGATATATCGGTTGCGTTTTTGAAGAGCCACGGAACAAGGGAAAGATTAAAATGTATTATTTATATTTTTTTTCGCCTGCTTTTATAAGCACCGGAAGATGATTTTCGGAAGGCGGAATCGGACAAGAGTATTTATGATTGTATGCACAGTAAGGATTGTAAGCTTTATTAAAATCGATTTCTATCATGTTATTGGTAGGCTGGCGCAGATCCATAAATCGTCCTCCTCCATATGATTCGGCAGCAGATGTTTCGTCGGTGAAAGGAACAAACAGGAAATCTTCATAACCTGGCTTTAGCGTGAGATCGACATTTTGGTATACATTCAACGAAAGCGTTGTATCCAATAATTTAAACGTTATTTTAGCAAACGTACGGTATTCCGGTTGTCGGTCGGTAGTTGTTTTCATCCGGAATGTGACAGGTATTTCAACGCGTTGGAAAGTTGCAATCACTTTATAGGCAGGATTGGCGGGGAAATATTTTAATCCTCTGAAATTTTCGATTTCTTCGGTGGGAAGGGGCGATTGTTTGCGATCGAGAAATTCCCTGTTTTTAGCAGCTCGTTCATTCCTGGTTTCTTTTATAAAATGCCGTCTGCTTATGTATTCTGTTTTTTTATCCTGTGCCAATAAGTAGATAGGAGTAAGAATGATCAGCAATAATAAGAATCGACGCGTTACAGACATATCAAAGTATTGATCTCCAAAATTACGAAATTAGCGGCATGCACTGTTTTTATCTTTACCGCTTAGCAAACAATTTAAACTAACGCTTGTTGAACTAGAATTAATAAGAAATTATCAAACGTGCCTGACAAGCTTTCGATAAAACCGAATATCAGCCAATTGCGCAAAGAATACACCTTGAGCTCGCTGGATAAGCGTAACACAACGTCCGATCCGCTGGATCAATTCCGGTTGTGGTTTGATCAGGCGCTCAAAGCTGGTATCGAAGAACCTAATGCAATGACACTAGCCACAGTGAGCCGTGATCATAAGCCATCGGCACGGATAGTATTGCTTAAGGACATAGAGCAGGGAGGTTTTGTTTTTTATACCAATTTCAATAGCCGGAAAGGTATTCAGTTGCAGCTAAATCCATCAGTTGCGCTTGTTTTCTTCTGGCCTGCGCTCGAAAGGCAGGTGCGAATTGAAGGACATGTTGCCCGTATTGATGACTATAAAGCATCTATATATTTCCGGGAGCGTCCACGTGAAAGTCAGGTAAGTGCCATTATTTCGCCCCAGAGCCAGCCGGTCCCTTCACGGAAGTACCTCGAACAACTTCAACGTCCTGCTAATTGGGGTAGATACATTGTATTGCCGCAGAGGATCGCATTCTGGCAAGGGCGCTATAGCCGCCTTCACGACCGCATCCAGTATCTTTTGG
>DASVHX010000325.1:0-3008 GCA_036382355.1 Bacteroidales bacterium | reverse complement strand
TATATTTACCTGCAAGAAAATCTTTTTAAATCTTAAGGACTTTTTCAGTGCCCTCGAAATTTACCGCGGGGTTTTTACTTTCCCGGTTATCGATTATTATCGCCAGGTAGGTTTCGATTTCGAAAAGGAAGATTGGGAAACAGTGGCCATGGACTTTATGAACCGCTATTTCGACAAACTTATAAGGAGTAATCTTTTCGCTGATGCACAACCTGTATTGGAATTCTTCCACCAATGCGGATACCGGCAAGTAATACTATCGGCCATGGAACAAGAGGCTCTCTTGGCTTCGGTGATAGAAAGAGGCATTGGAAAGTATTTTCAGAACATCGTTGGTATCGACAATCATTATGCTGCCGGGAAATCGGGAAACGGCAATGCCATTATTGTTGAACATTCCCTTGTAGCAGACAACACATGGCTTATCGGAGATACTTTGCACGATGCTGACATCGCCCAGGAATTGGGCTGCCGCTGCCTGTTGGTTGCCAATGGCCACCAGGATAAGAAAAGGCTTGAGCAGGCAGGCGTTCCGGTGCTGAATAGCCTTCTGGAAGTGAAATCATTTTTTACAGACCAATCCCGTCAGATATGAAACAACAAATCATCACTCATCGTTTGAGCATAGCCGCAGCGGTTCTGCTAATCAGTTTTCTTACAGCAGCCTGTGGAAGCAAGCAACCACAACAAAAGTCAGAAAAAGAGCTCATGAAGACAGACAGCCTGTTTTCCAGATTATCCATTGAGCAGGGCATGCAAAAAGCCTTCCTGGCATACATGGATACAAGTGCAGTATTGATCCGCCAAAAACACATGCCCATCGAAGGTGTGTCTTCCATAAAGCACTATTTCGAAGGATTTAGCGATACTACATTCATCCTAACCTGGAAACCTCTTAAGGCCAGACTGTCCCACGAAAATACCATGGGATTTACTTATGGCATATACGAAATAGCCCAAAAAACTACCGGCAAACTTACAGGAACAGGCACCTATATTACAATCTGGCAAAAGGACAGCAATGGCCACTGGAAAGCTATATTCGACACGGGTAACGAAGGACTTGGCAAGTGAAAACTCAATATCAATGATATAGGTTATTGGATAATTGAATGCATGGATAGAAGTTTCCGGAAAGTGTTTACTCGCAGGAAGTATTGTTGCAAAATGCTTTTTTGCTTAGTTTAGTCCAACGATTTATCATTTTTTGATGAATCTTGAACTGTGCAATCTCCCGTCATTATTAAAGATAACGGTATAGATGCCTGATAATAAACTGGTAACTGGGATCGTAAGCGATCCCTGGTTTTTAGACCATTCTATTGCTTGCACATGCCTTCCCAAAACATCGACAATCCAGCCATGCCTATCCTTCCTTGAAGGCTTGCCACTCAATGTTATCTGCTCACTTGCCGGATTAGGAAAGATCAATAAACTGAAATCACCTGATTTATTTTCGGGCACATCAGCAGCAGCTAATTGTTGCAGGATAGTTGTGTACCGCGTTGTCAGGAATGGTTTAATTCCATATGGCGTATGTCCATCCACAGTCTGGGTGAAGCCATTATTGAAATCGGTCATCGTGTAACCATAATCCAGCGTACGATATGTATCATTGGTTGCAGCAGCCGTAATCAGTGCTTTCATTGCATCGATATGCGGAAAGATCGAATCGGGCAGAATAATGGTGCGGGCTATTGTATCGAGATAGCGCTGGTACCTATCTTGAAAAGCCGGTATTGCCAATAATTTCACGGCCAAAGGCCTGGCATCGCTATGTGCAAACCAGTCGAGGCAATTCCGTGTTGCCCAATCGCGATCTAACCAATCTACACCAAAGGTATTGTCGGTATCATAGGAAATAAATTCAAATTTCCCAATATCCATCCGGTGGTATAAATAATAGTTGTTTTTGTTGTACATGTAATCATCCCAGTTTCCGGAAGCCACGTCCAATGCAAAAGCCTTCAGGAATTCATCCACATCAATTAATTGCGAAATTTGTGCTTCAAAAAGTGCATCGGCGGGTTGGTCGAGTTCACTTATGAGCTGCACCAGGTCGGTATAATCATCTTCCGTGTTGTTTGTTTGCAGATCATAAGCGCGGCCGCCTGTAGAAGAACCACTCACAATATCCTTATACAATTGCTGGCTGGCGCCTTTGTATACCAGGTCGGCAGGATAGGTACATTTATAGAGGTTCCCGCTCTTTTCACCATAAACTCTATCCAGCCAATCCTTATCCAATTCTTCGAGGTTGGTATAAAGGCCGTAATACAACTGGTTAATGTATACCTGCACAAAGCTGGTTCGCCTTTCGGCCATTCCACACCTGTTCCAGGTATCATAGAAAAGTTTCTCACGAATCATCGTCGGGTCATTATGCTGCCCATTCAGATTGATCTTTTTCACACCCTGGTATTTTCGCCCCGAAACGTATTCGTTGAAACTGATTTTGAAGGATTTCTTTTGCGAAAAGCGCGAAGTATTGCCACGCAACCTGAAACCTATATCCTGCAATGTATCGCGGCCCGTGCCATAGTCGTATATAAACTTTGCCAGGAAATAGTGGTCGGAAAGGACATCAGTCATAATTACGGCAAGCGAATCGGGAGGTATTTCAATATATACGGAGGAAACACGCGAATTATCGAATAGTGGGTTTTGCGAAAAAAGCCCGGAAGCATTAAATGTAACAAGGAAAATTACGAGTAAAAGTTTTTTCATTACAGACAACTTAGGTATAAGGAATAAAATTTTGAAAGATTAGTTTTGCTTTTGCTTATTGTAGATTTATTTCTTTTCCTGTTCTTCTTCTAACTTCTGATCGTAATAGATCGATTTTGTGAGAGATCCATTATTGTAGATATCTTCCCTTTCCATTTTACCATCATCTTTGAAAAAAGTCCAGGTGCCATTTTTAAAATTATGCACATACTCGCCCCTGGCCATCACTTTGCCATCAGGATAATAAAAAGTAGCTCCTCCTTCTATCTTTCCATTTACAT
>DASVHX010000324.1:0-3652 GCA_036382355.1 Bacteroidales bacterium | reverse complement strand
CGAAACAACCATGGATAAAAAATGGTTGATCCGGTCCGAAGAAATGGGTCGGCAGTTTGCTTCCTGGATTGTTGCTTACGATTATAAATTTCCTCCTGAAACGGCACACGGAAAACTTGACATCCGCTCAACCGGCGGAGTTTATGCCAACTCCCAGAATAAAACAGCGCCCGGCGGCATCTGCACCCATTCGGGTTTGGCGCTCCTGAAGCTTTACCGGGCTTCCAACGATGTTTTCTACATTAATCTGCTTCGCGATATTGCCCATGCTATCCCGCAGTTCATGTCGTGGAAAGAACATCCACAGCCAGGCTTTCACGATGGCTGGATATCGGAACGATGCGACCTGAACGACTGGTTGGAAGGCATTGGCGAAACCTTTGCCTATTCGTGCTGGGCCGAGACATCCATGCTCCTGACAAGTGTTGAATTGCCGGGAGTTTACGTGAACCTGGATACCAAACAGGTTTTTGCACTCGACCATATTAAAGCTTCAATCATCAAATCGACGAGTGGAAAAGTCTCCCTGGCGTTAACCAATACAACAATGTACGATGCCAAGGTTAAACTGCTGGCCGAATCGAAGGAACAAGAGCAAAAACCATTGGGATTGAACTCTTTTCTAAACTGGCCGAAAGTGGATGTTCCGGCTAGGAAAACGATATATGTAAAACTAAAATAATTATTTAAAAAACGACCAAAATGAAACCAAACAAGTTTATCTGGGTTCTTCTGTTTTCTTTTATCTGTTTGAATGCCGGTGCAACCAGTCATCAGCTACTTTCGCCCAATAAGAACATCTCGGTCGAAATCCAACTAAAAGAGAAGATATATTACGATGTTTCCTTTAAAGGCGAACGCGTACTTGAAGCTTCTCCTCTCACCCTGACTATTGATAATAAAGTGCTAGGAGCGAACCCAATCTTAATAAGTGCCAAAGAATCCTCGGTTGATGAAAAATTATCAACGATTTGGGGTAGCCGCAACGAGATCGATGATCATTACAATCTGTTGGTATTAGAATTCGACGGGAACTATTCGGTTGAGTTCCGTGCCTACGACTCTGGTGTTGCATACCGTTTTGTTACGCGTTTAAAGGAGAAACAGGTAACTGTTCAAAATGAAGAAGTGGCCTACCGTTTTAAGTTTGGTGTTTCGGCCTGGATGCTTGATTCCAGGAGCTACGAAACCAATTATAAATTGTATCCGCTGGATGTTCAGAATATTCAGGATTTCAAAAATAACAAGGATAAAATATTTCTGCCTGTTTTTGTACAATCAACACCTGATGTTATGGTGGCCATTACCGAAGCGGGGTTATACGATTACCCAAGCTTGTTTCTGGATCGGGGAAATGATTATGAGAATTTTCTGAATGGTAAATTTGAAAAATATACCCTGACAACAAAAACCGGCGGCTTCAGCAATTATTCCCAGGTGGCCGATAAAGAAGCTGATTTTATTGCCCTTACGGAAGGAAATCGCGATTATCCCTGGCGATTATTGGTCATCAGCGATGATGACCGGATTTTTGCCGACTGCGATTTGGTGTACCAGCTTTCCAAACCTTGCGCCCTGAAAGAAACCAGTTGGATAAAACCCGGGAAAGTGGCCTGGGAATGGTGGAGCGATTATGTGGTAGAAGGCCAAAATTTCAAAGGAGGGGTGAATACTCAAACATACCTTTATTACACTGATTTTGCAGCAAAGTATGGATTGGAATATATCCTGATAGACTGGCTCTGGACAGACAAATACGACCTGACCCTTTTTAATCCTGATGTGGATTTAAAAAAGATAACAAGTTATGCTGCATCAAAAGGGGTGAAAGTAATTGTCTGGTGTCCCGGACACACTCTTCACCGCCAGCTTAATAAAGCACTGGATTTGTTTGCATCGTATGGGGTGGCTGGTGTAAAGGCTGATTTCTTTGGTCGGGAGGATCAGACAGGCATGAAAATGTACGAAGATATAGCAAAAGCTACAGCCGACCGCAAGATGCTGATTGATTTTCATGGTGCTGCCAAACCAACAGGATTGTCCAGAACTTACCCCAATGTAATCAATATAGAGGCAGTTGCCGGCAATGAATGGAACAAACTGTCGGACGACAAAGTCACCCTTGCGCACCGGATTTTATTGCCTTTCACCCGCGGGATGCAGGGACCAATGGATTTTACCCCCGGTGGCATGAGAAACATACAATCGGGGCATGTATTGCGAATGACCTTACCCGAAGTTCATGGGACCCGCAGTGGCGAAATGGCGATGTACGTCTTATACAATGAACCACTGAAAATGCTGTGCGATGCTCCATCTGCGTATGAACGTGAGCCTGAAATCATAGGTTTCATTTCGAAGATACCCACCGTTTGGGACGAAACAAAAGTAATTGAAGCTTCATTCGGAGAATATCTCATTGAAGCCCGAAAGACAGGGAACACCTGGTATGTGGCCGGAATGACCGGAGAAAAACCGCGTGAAGTAACCGTAGATTTTTCATTTTTGGGCGAAGGTAATTTTACCGCGAAAATATTGAAAGATGGCCCAAATGCTGACCGGATCGGTACCGATTATCTTTTTGAAACCATTCAGGTCAATAAAGATTCGAAGCTGAAACTTAAAATGGGAAAGGGTGGAGGATTTGTCATCTCAGTAAAATAAACACTACGTTCTCTGAACTTTTTAATGGTGAGGTTCATCCGGATGCCAGCAAAAGCCGGAGTTAAACATTTGTTGTTTAACTAACCAGGTATGTTTAGTGTTATCAGACGGACCAAATGTGGTCAATAAGGTAGCTTCTGTAGTATAATATCTACTTTGCCAACTCTACAATCTTCACCGGTCCCAGAAGCCCTGAAGGCACAAGGGGTGAATTGGCTTGATAGAATGCTTGAGTTGTATAAGTAATTTTTGTTTTTGTATTTGGTTGCTGATCTCCGATAAGCCTGTTTACCCAAAGGTCGGTCACTTTTATTTCAAGTGCATTTTCACCCTTTTTTAAAGCCTCTGTCACATTCACCCTGAATGGCGTCTTCCATACTATTCCCAATGATTTGCCGTTAACCACTACTTGGGCGAGGTTTTTAACCGATCCCAGGTCAAGCCAGATCTGTGTACCCTCCTCAAACCAGTCGGCAGGGGTCTGAATGGTTTTTGTGTAGATTCCCGTTCCGGAGAAGTATTTTACTCCGGGGTCGGCGTTTTCACTCCACGAAGTCAGTTGGTCGAGGACAATCTGTGCAGGTGCTCCACGGTTGGGCTGAAAGCTGACATTCCATGTACCATCAATCACTGCGAGTTGTTTTTCAATCGGTTGCATCAATTTAAGAGATGACGTTTTGGCCTTTTTACGAAAAACAACGAACACTGCATCGTTAGGTTCCATTGTCAACGGTACTTTTGTGTGCCCATCTGAGATATTATAAGATGCCTGTTCAATTTTGCCTGTTTCCGGATGCCATATTTCGGCTGCTTTACCCATTACCCTGAAGGTTGCCTCAAAGTTTTCCACTCTATTATTGCGGTTGTTCACCCAATAGATATCAACATCTTCCAATACGAAGTCGTAATTATAGCTTAAGGGAACATCGGGTAATTTATCCTTAAAAAGAGCTGTAATGTTATTGTCCTCACCATAGAAATAGGCAAC
>DASVHX010000323.1:0-1951 GCA_036382355.1 Bacteroidales bacterium | reverse complement strand
GAATTTACCGTCGATCCTGGCAACACGTACTTCCGAGATAGGGCCATTGAAAGGAATATCTGAGACAGCAAGTGCAGCAGATGCTGCCAGGCCTGCAAGTGCATCAGGTAGAATATTATTGTCCGATGAAATCAGGGTGATGATCACCTGCACTTCTGCATGATAGTCATCAGGGAAAAGAGGGCGGAGTGCCCTGTCAACAAGCCTCGAAATAAGGATTTCGTAATCGGATGGCCTGGCTTCGCGTTTAAAAAAACCTCCGGGGAAACGGCCGGAAGCAGCATATTTTTCCCGGTATTCCACCGAGAGGGGCATGAAATCGACATCTGCGGCGGCATCTTTCCGGGCAACCACAGTAGCCAGCAGCATGGTGTCGCCCATCTTAACAACGGCAGCACCATCGGACTGTTTGGCCAGTTTTCCTGTTTCAATGGAAATGGTACGACCATCACCAATGTCAAATGTTTTTGTAATTCCTAACATAAGGAGCGTATTTAATGTATTATGAATTGTGAATAATAACCTGTTGTATTTTTGAAAATGACATTAAAAGTAATTATAATGTTATTTGCAGTGAGCAGTAATACAAAAAAAGGCAATCATTCAATTGCCTTTTTAAACTATACTGTTAAAAGCTTTACTACTTGCGTATGTTGAGCTTAGCGATAATTTCCCTGTAGCGCTCAATTTCTGTCTTTTTTAAATAATCAAGAAGTTTGCGACGTTTTCCTACCAACCTGACGAGTGAACGTTCGGTCATAAGATCTTTCTTATTAATCTTGAGGTGCTCCGTTAGGTGCTTGATCCTGAATGTAAATAATGCAATCTGGCCTTCAGATGAACCGCTATCGGTCTCCGACTTGCAGTATTGTTTGAACAGGTCTGTTTTAATTTCAGGTGTAAGATACATAGTGTTATTGATATAAACTTTTTAAAATCGGGCTGCAAAATTAATACATCCGAATCAATAATGAAAGGTTTTATTTTTATTTTTTATTAAGGCTGGCAAATGGCCTAAAGCGCTGCAAAGATGGTAATATTTTATGGATTTTAACTGAATAATTCTCGAATATCCTCAGAAATCGCGGTTAGATTCCTCCGATAAAGTGGATTTCAAAGAAAGTCCCGTGGGAATTTGCCACTTACCCTAAGGAGCACGTTTCGGTGTTTATGTTGCTTTTGTTTACTTTTACAACCTGTTCCTAAAAAGTAAGAGGACAAATTCAACGTGCATTATGGAACAAAGAATCAGTGTGCCTGACCATCAGAAATTTACACTGCTCTTTACTTCCTGTTTACGATATACCCTTAATATGATCTGCCTGTGAAGCATTTGATTACCGTGCTTTTCGTTTTCACTTCGAAGATAAAAAGATTTTCTTAAAAGGGCAATCCTGACTTTTGGCAGAGTAAGCCAACCGGCCTATTGCTTTGAATATTGTTTAGTGTCTTATGTTTGTTAGCATTGGAGAGTCTTATAGTCAGGGAAAAATAGATCGTAAATTAATTAAGAATATGCTATGAGCAAAACAACTGAGAGAATAGAAAAAGTAATATTGGTGGATGAAGCCGATAATGCACTAGGGGAAATGGATAAAATGGAGGCTCACATCAAGGGGGTATTGCATAGAGCGTTTTCTGTTTTTGTACTGGATGGAAGTAATCGGCTTCTCCTTCAGCGTCGGGCATTGGAGAAATATCATTCGCCTGGCCTCTGGACGAATACCTGCTGTAGTCATCCCCGTTTAGGAGAATTGGTAGTGCAGGCGGCTCACCGTCGTATGAAGGAAGAAATGGGTTTCGATTGTCATTTGGATAGCGTCTTTACATTTATATATCATGCAACATTCGATAATGGTCTTACGGAGCACGAATTGGATCACGTACTTATAGGATTCTCTGACGAGATTCCCAATCCCAATCCAGAAGAAGTTCACGAATACAAATGGAT
>DASVHX010000322.1:0-4119 GCA_036382355.1 Bacteroidales bacterium | reverse complement strand
GCTGGTTCTTCATTATAACCCGTCCTTTAATGCTAAACCTGATCGTATCAGCCATCGAATCTGCCATGGATTTTGGCAGGGTTCCCGAATTGAGCACGGCTTTTTTATCGACGGTAATCTTAAAATCACGCGTCGGAAAATAGTCATACAACGTTCCCTGGGCGTCAAATTTAAGTTTCGATTCGTCAGTCCGCACCAGGTTGAAAATGTCCTTCAACTCAACATATTTCTTCAAAGTATCTTGTGGAAACAGGTATGTAGCTTCGTGTGAGCCTGCACGAAATATTGATTCAGGAAGACTGAACGGCAGCGGATCGGAATTATAAACCCGTCGGTTCATCTGGTTGATGTACCAATCGGCTGCGAGCAGACTTAGGTTCACCACTCGCACATCAGTGCGATAACCTTCTACCTCCTGTGCATACCATAAAGGGAATGTATCGTTATCGCCAAGCGAGAAAAGGATAGCGTTGGGAGCACAGGAATCGAGGTAATCCTTAGCAACAGCCACCGAAGTATTACGTGCGGAGCGGTCATGATCGTTCCATCCTCCGGCAGCCATAAGGCTGGGGACAATCAATAGGCAAGCCACCGTTACAATTATTGCCGAGCGTTTTTGATTCATCTTCTCCCCAAGCCATTCGGCAATGGCAAATACACCCAGCCCGACCCAAACAGCAAAAGCATAAAAGGACGCCGCGTAAGCATAATCGCGCTCGCGCGGCTGAGGCGAATATTGGTTGAGGTAAATTACGATTGCAATCCCGGTCATCAGGAAGAGTAATCCGACAACGATACTGTCCTTATAATTTCGGTTGATATGAAAGTACAACCCAATAAGCCCCAGTATGAATGGCAGCAGGAAAAATGTGTTATGACCTTTACTGTCGAGGCTTTCGGGAAGGCCTGTTTGTGGCCCGAGTCGTCTGGCATCCAATGCTTTTATTCCGCTAATCCAGTTTCCGTCGAGATCATCGCTCAAGCCCTGATTATCATTTTGCCGACCTGCAAAGTTCCACATGAAATAACGGAAATACATATACTGAAGCTGATAGCTGAAGAAAAACCTCAGGTTTTCCGCAAATGTAGGTTTCATGATGGTTTCTGACTTTCCATCATCGGCCACAACTTTGACAGGAATGCCCTGGATTTTCGCCCATCGTTTGTATTCATCTATGTGCGATCTTTCCGAGCCGCTCCACATGCGTGGAAAAATTGTTGTAAACCGCGGATCGTATATCGGAACGCTATGTTTATTGGGATCTTTTACAACGTACTTTCCTTTAGCAAAATCTTTCATGTATACCGGATCTCCATCTTCGTAACTGGTAGCCGGTGCGTTGAAGTATGGACCTTTAAATATGGGCCAGGTGCCGTATTGTTCGCGGTTGAGATACGATAAAAGACTGATTGCATTATCGGGTTTGTTCTCGTTTATAGGGGTATTGGCATTTGCACGGATAACAAGCATCAGGAATGACGAATATCCGATAAGGATAAATGTGAAACTTAGCAAGATCGTGTGTAGAATTATCTTCTTATGCCGTATAGCATAAAAAAGTCCAAAAATAACACCAGCGATGAGCATAGTAAAATAAACGACAGTTCCTGTGTTGAATGGCAATCCCAATCCATTAACAAAAAGTAATTCGCTTAATCCGGCCAATTTTACGATCCATGGAATAATGCCGAACATGATGAAAGCAAGGATTATAAAAGAAAGTATAAGCGACAGCAAGATTCCTTTGAAAGTGGGATAATCATTTTTGCGGAAATAATAAACCATGGTAATGGCCGGTATAGCAAGCAAGTTGAGCAAATGAACACCAATAGACAACCCGATAAGGTAAGCGATAAGCAGAAGCCAGCGGAATGAACCGCGTTCATCAGCATTTTCCTCCCATTTGAGGATGGCCCAGAAAACCACTGCAGTAAAAAATGACGACATGGCATAAACTTCGCCTTCTACGGCCGAAAACCAGAATGAATCGGAAAAAGTATAAGCCAAAGCGCCTACAAGCCCACTTCCAAGAATGATATATAGGTTTGCTCCGGTAACTTCGCCTTTGGCTATTGACATTTTGCGGGCCAGGTGCGTGATGGACCAGAAAAGAAATAAAATAGTGAATCCACTTGCCAGTGCCGACATGGTATTAACCATCCGTGCTACAAGCGCATTATCGCCCAAAGCGAAAAGCGAGAAGAACCGGCCAATCATCTGAAAAAGCGGCGCTCCGGGGGGATGCCCAACCTGTAATTTGAATGCGGTTGCAATATACTCACCGCAATCCCAAAAACTGGCTGTAGGCTCGGAGGTGATGATGTAAACAGCGGTTGCGATAGCAAATACCAACCAGCCAAGGAGGTTGTTCAGGCGTTTGTAAGTAAAGTTCATCATATTAAAAATTCATCATGTATAAAATAAGAAGTTTGATCGTAAGCGATAAAACAACATAGTAACAAGTAAACACTGAGACACTGAGATTACGTAGGTACACGGAGATTAATCCTGGGCAACATTGCAAACTCTTTTGTGACAAACGATACCAATTGTTCTTTAAAATTTTCGCTATTAGAATTTATCAGCGCAATCCTGCACCTGGAAGTTTGTGTAATTCAATAGCACAATCAATTACTTGATACGATATTTCATTTATATATTTTTGATTAACCATCTCTATGATTCTCTGCGTTCTCTGTGTCTCCGTGGTTTTTTTGCACCACACTTACAGAACTGATTTCCGACAATGTGCGAAGGTAAGCAAATTTGTACCTGCAAAACCGCTCACGGTTTGTATTAGAGATGCCATTCTAAACCATACAAGAAGCCTCTTCCTGTTTTTTGTCGGGAAAGATTTTTAGCGTAAATTTGTAGCTGCATTTCGCCTGTTAATGGCATATCAGCATAAAGAATATTATCATCCCTAAATCTTGAAAAATGAAAAAGTTAGTGCTTATCCGCCATGGCGAGAGTGTTTGGAACAAAGAAAACCGATTCACCGGATGGACTGATGTTGATCTTTCCGAACGCGGTGTAAACGAAGCCCATGAGGCCGGAAAAGTGCTCAAAGAAAACGGCTTTGAATTTACCCTATGCTATACTTCATACCTCAAGCGTGCCATTAAAACCCTGAACATCATTCTGGAAGAAATGGATCTGATGTGGCTGCCCGTGCTGAAAAGCTGGAGGCTGAATGAAAAACATTATGGCAACCTGCAAGGTCTGAACAAAGCCGAAACAGCCAACCGTTATGGTGACGAACAAGTGCATATATGGCGCAGGAGTTACGACGTTCCACCCGCACCACTGGCCGAAGACGACGAACGCAGTCCGCGGATTGATAGTCGTTACCGATTTGTAGATAAAGCCGATCTGCCACTTACCGAATCGCTGAAAGATACTGTTGACCGTATGATTCCTTATTGGGAAAACGATATTAAAAAATCGCTTGCTTCGCACGACCAGGTATTGGTAGCTGCTCACGGCAATAGCCTGCGCGCCGTAATCAAAACCTTAAAAGGCATCAGCGACACCGATATCGTTAGCCTGAATTTACCTACCGGAATCCCATACGTTTTTGAATTCGACGATCAGATGAATTTGCTGAAAGACTATTTCCTCGGCGATGAGGAAACCATCCGCAAACTAATGGAGGAAGTTGCCAACCAAGGCAAAGCAAAAAAATAACCTTATGGGCCGTACCTGGGTAATCCCCGACAGCCACGGCTGCCTTTTCACATTTCGCACTTTGGTAGAAAACCAAATCGGGCTCACGTACGAAGACCGGTTAATTCTACTCGGCGATTACATCGACCGTGGCCCCGATTCCAGGAGGCTTATCGACTATATTATTCAGCTGAGTACTGATGGTTATAACATAACTGCTATCAGGGGCAATCACGAAGATTTCCTGGTTAAGGTATGGGAAACTGCCAACATTCCTTGGGGATTGCTTAATATGGTGAGCCGGAACAAAATGCGAAAAGACTGGATCGACAGCGGAGGAGACACCACTTTACGTAGTTTTGGCGTGGATGATATGCGGCTGTTTCCGGTAAGTTATATCGAATGGATTAAATCCCTCCCACTCTATGTGGAACTCGATAAATTCCTGATCG
>DASVHX010000321.1:0-7460 GCA_036382355.1 Bacteroidales bacterium | reverse complement strand
TATCGGATGCCTTGATACACCCACCAGTGGCGAGTATTTGCTTAACGACAACGATGTCAGCAAACTGAATGATAATCGTTTGGCAGAAATCCGCAACAAAGAAATTGGTTTTGTTTTTCAAACCTTCAACCTGTTGCCCCGCTCTACCGCGCTCGAAAATGTTATGCTTCCGCAGATATATGCCGGCATAAACAAGGTAAACCGTACCGAGCGTGCCATGAAAGTTATGGAAAGCGTGAGCCTTTTGGACCGGGTTACACACAAACCCAACGAACTCTCCGGTGGACAGCGCCAGCGTGTGGCTATTGCACGTGCCCTGGTGAACAATCCTTCAATTATCCTGGCTGACGAGCCTACCGGTAATCTCGATTCAAAAACTTCCATAGAAATAATGGGTGTAATCGAGCAAATTCATAAAGCAGGCAATACAATTATCCTCGTAACCCACGAAGAAGATATTGCCAGGCATGCCCACCGTATAATCCGGCTGCTCGACGGTATGGTTGATTCGGACAACCCTAATGATCATATCCGCACCATGGCCGATTATAAACTTACCGTTTCCGAACCTGTTTCGTGAACAACTAATCCTTTGTCTTGTTTAACATATCAATAATTTACGTTAAACACCATATAATGAGTACTGACTGGAAAATTTATACAAAAACCGGCGATAAAGGAGAAACTTCATTGCTTGGGGGAACACGTGTGCCTAAATACCACGACAGAATTGAAGCATATGGTACGCTGGACGAACTAAATTCCTACATTGGTTTGCTGCGTGATCAGGATATTGATATCCATTACAAGGAAATACTCCTCATTATCCAGGACAGGCTGTTTACTGCAGAATCATTACTTGCTGCCGATCCTTTAATTGAACCAACGTATGCTTTACCCCAAATGCATGAAGAAGACATTTTATTGCTGGAAAACGAAATAGACAAGATGAACGAAGTGCTTCCTCAACTCACTTCATTTATACTTCCAGGCGGGCATCCGGCAGTCTCGCATGCACATATTGCCCGCTGCATATGTCGGCGTGCCGAGAGGCTTACAATCAAGCTTTCGACCTCTTCTCCTTTAGATATGATCATCATTCGCTACCTTAATCGCCTTTCGGATTTCCTCTTTGTACTTGCCCGCATGCTGGCTAAGGATCTTAATGCTACAGAAACTGTCTGGAAAGCAATTATTTAGTTCGTAAATCTTCAATATTTATTTATGCTTAATTTTTACCTTGCATATCTTGCAAAATAATATATTTTTGCAAAAAATTAAACTCCCTAAACTCTCCTAAAATGTATTGGACGTTAGAATTGGCTTCAAAACTTGAAGACGCTCCCTGGCCGGCAACCAAAGAAGAATTGCTTGACTTCTGCATCCGTTCCGGTGCGCCAATGGAAGTTGTAGAGAATTTACAGGAAATAGAAGATGAAGGCGATATCTACGATAGTATCGAAGATCTGTGGCCCGATTATCCATCGAAAGAAGACTTCTTCTTTCACGAAGATGAATACTAAAAAATAAGCAAAAAGCCCGCCAATGGCGGGCTTTTTGCTTCATTACCTTTGCTTCTGAGGTTATTTAAGTTATGTATGCCAATTATTCATGCTACTACTGCCGGCAACATCTTCCCGAATCAAGAATTTCCCTTATCTTTGCAACTATGCGAATCAGTATCAACATACTGATTAACAATTTATTGCGAATATTATGAAATGCTTTTATTAAAATATTGCCCATCATTTAGCCTGCTGGCAAGCTTTTTGACTTGCAAGCAGTTCAAACAATTTACATCTACACTGCTATGCTAAATTCAATTCTTAAAAAATTCCTGGGCACAAAATCGGATAAAGATATTAAAGCCATAGCCCCAACCCTGCAGGAAACATTAAAGGCATACGAAATCATTTCTAAACTAAGCAACGATCAACTCAGGACAAAAACAACTGAGTTCAGGAAACTTATTGCCGATGCCATTGCCGAAGAAGAAACAGAAATTGCCCGTATTAAGCAGCGCATAGATGTAGAATACGATATCGACATTGAAGAAAAAGAAAAGCTATATGAAACGATAGATCTGCTCGAAAAGGAATGTTATCGAAAAACGCAGGATTCTCTTAATAAAATTCTGCCCGAAGCTTTCTCCGTAATGAAAGAAACGGCACGCAGATTCAACGGGAATGAAACCGTTGAAGTAACTGCAACTCAGATGGATCGCGACCTTGCAGCCCGCAAAGCCAATATTAATATTGTTGGTGATAAAGCTGTTTGGGACAATCATTGGGTAGCCGGTGGCAATATGATTACATGGGATATGGTTCACTACGATGTACAACTTATCGGGGGAATGGTACTCCACGAGGGTAAGATTGCGGAAATGGCCACTGGTGAAGGGAAAACGCTTGTAGCTACTTTGCCGGTTTACCTCAACGCCTTGCCTGGAAAAGGAGTACACATTGTAACTGTAAACGATTACCTGGCCAAACGCGACTCGGAATGGATGGGTGTACTCTATGAATTCCATGGCCTTGCAGTGGATTGCATCGACAGGCACGAACCCAATTCCAATGAAAGGCGGAATGCATACCTGGCCGATATCACCTTCGGCACCAATAACGAATTTGGTTTCGACTATCTCCGCGACAACATGTCGCGCAACCCCGAGGAATTGGTGCAGCGTCCACACAATTATGCTATCGTGGATGAGGTGGACTCTGTTCTTATCGATGACGCCCGTACTCCTTTGATTATATCGGGTCCCACGCCCCGTGGCGACAACCAGGAATTCGACCAGCTGAAGCCGGAAGTGATGAAGTTATATAATGAACAGCGTGCATTGGTAACTAAAATGCTGGCCGAAGCAAAGACACTGTTAAATGCACCTACCTTAGGCGATAACGAAAAACGCGGAGGCGAATTATTGCTGCGCGCTACCAGGGGTTTACCCAAGAACAAAGCCATTATCAAGTTTCTGAGCGAACCTGGCATGAGGGCCCTGATGCAGAAAACAGAAAACTTCTATATGGCCGAGCAGTCAAAAAACATGCATCTGATTGATGATGAGTTGTTTTTTGTGATTGATGAAAAGAATAACACAATAGAGCTTTCCGAAAAAGGTATTGATCTTATCACCAAATCCTACCAGGAAACGGATTTTTATATTCTGCCTGATGTAGGTGCCGAAATTGCGGAACTTACGCGGTCGCCATTAACTGAAGCCCAAAAGGACGAAAAGAAAGCGGATCTGCTGCGCGACTATGCAATAAAATCGGAACGGGTTCATACCGTTAACCAATTGCTGAGAGCTTACGCCCTTTTCGAGATTGATGTGGAATATGTGGTAATGGACAACAAGATTAAAATTGTCGATGAGCAAACAGGCCGTATTCTCGAAGGACGCCGATATTCTGAAGGGCTGCATCAGGCAATTGAAGCCAAAGAAAACGTAAAGGTGGAAGCCGCTACGCAAACCTATGCTACAGTTACATTGCAGAATTATTTCCGCATGTACAAGAAACTGGCAGGTATGACAGGTACTGCCGAAACGGAAGCCGGTGAATTATGGGATATCTACAAACTCGACGTGGTGGTGGTTCCTACCAACCGCAAAGTAATCCGCCTCGACCACGAAGACTTCGTATACAAGACAACCCGCGAAAAATATAAAGCAGTAATCGACGAAGTAGAACTCCTTGTCGGCAAAGGACGACCTGTGCTTGTAGGGACGACCTCCGTAGAAATATCTGAGAAACTCAGCAGAATGCTGAAGATGAAAAGTATCAGGCATAATGTACTTAATGCAAAGCAACACCAGCGGGAAGCAGAAATTGTGCTGGAAGCCGGACAAGCAGGCACTGTAACCATCGCAACCAACATGGCTGGTCGTGGTACCGATATAAAACTCGGGCCAGGTGTAAAAGAAGCCGGAGGTTTAGCGATTATTGGTACCGAGCGTCATGAATCGAGGCGCGTCGACAGGCAGCTGCGTGGACGTTCCGGACGCCAGGGTGATCCGGGAAGTTCCCAGTTTTTCGTTTCACTCGAGGATGACCTGATGCGCCTCTTCGGTTCCGAGCGAATAGCCGGCATTATGGACCGTCTCGGGCTTAAAGAAGGCGAAGTTATCCAACATTCGATGATCACAAAATCCATCGAAAGGGCGCAAAAGAAAGTAGAAGAAAATAACTTCGGGATACGTAAGCGTTTGCTGGAATACGACGACGTTATGAACTCGCAACGCGAGGTAACTTATAGCAAACGCCGGCATGCCCTTTATGGCGAAAGACTTGCTGTGGATATTTCCAACATGATTTACGACCTGGGCGAACAATTGATTCTCGATCATCAGGATGAGCGCGACTATGAAGGATTCAGGCTTAACCTCATCAAAGATATGGCTGTTGACAGCCCGTTCGACGAAAAGGAATTCCTTGCCGGCTCTAAAGAAGGGCTCACCGATGAGCTGTTTGATTACGTTTATAAAGCTTATCGCGATAAATCGCAACGCATTGCTGCCCAGGCATATCCTGTTATCCGCGACGTGTATGAGAACAACTCACGCTTCGAAAATATCGCCATCCCAATTACGGATGGGATAAAAACCATGCAGGTAATAGCTAACCTTAAAAAAGCATATGAGGACAAGGGAAAAGAAGTAATCCTCTCAATAGAAAAAGGTATTACCCTTGCTGTAATTGATGATGCATGGAAAGAGCATCTGCGTGAAATGGACGACCTCAAACAGTCGGTTCAAAATGCAACCTACGAGCAAAAGGATCCCTTACTGATCTATAAATTTGAATCTTATGAGCTGTTCAAGGGAATGGTGCAAAAGATCAACCGCGAAATTTGCTCCTTCCTTACTAAAGGAAACCTGCCAATACAGGAAGCCAGTGAGGTAAAAGAAGCCCATCGTCCGCAACGCACCGACATGAGCCGGTTAAAGGAAGAGCGTACAGATATGCTCTCGCAAATTGGCAAAACCGGCGAACAGCAAATAACACAACCTATCAGAGTTGAGAAAAAAGTTGGCCGAAACGACCCTTGTCCCTGTGGTAGTGGTAAAAAATACAAAAACTGTCACGGACAAGAGGAATAGACTTCATCCTATTAAAAACACAATATTGTAATTTTATGAAGTACAAGAGAATTTTACTTAAGCTTAGCGGCGAAGCATTACTTGGCAGCGGACAATATGGCATTGATCCTATCCGTCTTACCGAATACGCCCTGGAAATTAAATCGGCTTCTGCTCTAGGTGTTGAAATAGCTATTGTGATTGGTGGCGGGAATATTTTCCGCGGATTGCAAGGCGTAACTAATGGTTTCGACCGGGTTCAAGGAGATTATATGGGCATGCTGGCCACGTTGATCAATAGTTTGGCGCTCCAATCCGCGCTGAATGCACTTGGCGTGAAATCGGAATTGCTTTCAGGTTTGCCTGTACAACCGATTGCACAGCCCATGAGCCGAATAAAGGCTATCAACAGCCTTGAACAAGGGAATGTGGTTATTATCGCTGGTGGCACCGGTAATCCGTTTTTTACCACAGATACGGCTTCGGCTCTGCGCGCAGTTGAGATAAAAGCCGACGTAATTTTGAAAGGCACGCGTGTTGATGGCGTTTACACGGCTGATCCCGAAAAAGACAAGGACGCTGTACGTTACGGCACAATTACTTACGACGAAATATACGCTAAAGGCTTGAATATAATGGATTTGACTGCGATTACTTTATGCAGGGAGAACAAACTTCCGATCGTGGTTTTCGATATGAATTTAAAAGGTAATCTTGTAAAACTTCTGAAAGGTGAAGATACCGGCACATTGGTAACAGTGTAATAACACAATTCCCAACTGCTGATGCTTGCGCAAATGCAACAAACAATTTACATTTGCATAAATAATTCGTTAAAAAACCGACCATGAACGAAGAAACCTTATTTATTATCGACGAAATGAAAGAGAACATGCATCATGCCCTCAGCCATTTGGACAAAGAGTTTCTGAAGATCAGGGCAGGGAAGGCAAGTCCTCAAATGCTCGAAGGAATTAAAGTGGATTATTATGGCACACCAACTCCAATCGAAAATATCGCCAATATCAATACACCGGATGCCAGACAGATTGTTGTTCAACCCTACGAAAAAAATTTCCTGATACCTATCGATAAAGCTATCCTGGCTGCTAATCTTGGGTTTAATCCGCAGAATAATGGCGAAATACTCCGCATCACCGTTCCAGCGCTTACCGAAGAACGCCGAAGGGAAATGGTAAAAAAAGCCCGTCAGGAAGCAGAAAACGCAAAAGTAACCGTCCGCAGCAACCGTCGAAACGCGATAGACGAATGCAAAAAACTCGAAAAAGATGGCCTATCCGAAGATGAGGTAATTGTGATAGAAAAAGATGTGCAAAATATTACCGATCAATTTATAGTCAGAATTGATAAAATGCTTGAAGTGAAAGAAAAAGATATAATGACGATATAGTTCTGCTCTGTTGGAGGATGCAATTCTACCACCGCTGCGTGCAGTTGCAGCACATTTCTACCGATTTGCGCGAATGCCTGATTTGAGTCCTGAACTTTTTATATTCAGGGCTTTTCCATATCTCCTTAAAATTACCAGTCCCAACATTGCCAATCTTGTGCTCGGCATCTTTATCGAAACAGCAAGGAATTACTTCACCATTCCAGGTGATGACCGGTGAAGTCCACATGCGGAAACAACGGTTTCTCATTCTTCCGGTTGGTTTAAAAGTACCATCTGGAGATGACATGTAACGAGAAAACCTTTTATCTTTCGGCATAAGTGGATTCCCTGGCATGTAAGAATTCAGCTGAGCCGTTTTAATCTGCACTTCATCAGCACCAAGTTCCCGACCCAACTTTTTTATTGATACAGCCTGGTGCTCATTGGTACTGAGTACAAGAAACTGAATGATAATATGAGGATGCTGCACGCCAAGTTTTCGCTTCCATGCAACCAAACGCTTCACTCCTGCTATTACCCTATCAAAATCACCGCCTTTCCTGTAACTGGAATATGTTTCCTGATCGGTGCCATCGAGCGAAACGATGAGTTTGTTAAGCCCTGATCGTATAGTTGCCTCTGCATTTGCATCATCCAAATAATGGCCGTTGGTAGATGTGGCAACATATATCTTTTTACTGTGCGCATAGGCAACCATGTCATGAAAATCAGGATGTAGATATGGTTCACCCTGAAAATACAGCGTGAGGTATAACAGGTGACTGCTCATCTGGTCGATGATGTTACGATACAAGTCCATTTTGATAAATCCTTTAGGCCTTGTAAGACTGTGCATTCCGGTTGGACATTCCGGGCAATGCAAATTGCAGGAAGTAGTTGGCTCAATAGATACGGCAAAAGGAAGCCCAGGATTAAAGGTTCGTTTTGTTGCAAGATAAGACAGATATCCCATGCTTAGCCAAC
>DASVHX010000320.1:0-4296 GCA_036382355.1 Bacteroidales bacterium | reverse complement strand
CTCCTCCAATTGGAGCGGAAGATATTGTTTGTTATCAATCCAACCTTCATAACCATCGGCCGAAATGTGGATAAGGTCCCATGATCCACGTGTTTGGAGGACTTCAAATAACTCACCCAAAAGCAACTGTGTTACCATTTCAGCGGTATCCGCTGGGATTGACCTTACTGGTATGGTGCTTAAATGACAGATGCCAAACATATCCTGCAAATGTATCCAAAACGCAGTTAGTTTATTAAATTATTTTTATATTCGTAGCTAAATTTGCGCTGTTATGAGGATTAATTGGTCGGGAATGAGCAATCATTATTATACAGTGAACAGGATTTTCCTGTTTACAGCTGTGCTGGTAATCCTGGTTTCGTTATTTCCACGTGAAGGAAAATTCAAATACGAATTTCAGAAAGGAAGCCCCTGGCTTCATGAAGACCTAATTGCTCCTTTCGATTTTGCGATTTTAAAACCTGCCGCCGAATTGGAAAAAGAAAGAACCACCGTACTCAACGATTTACATCCTTATTTCCGCATAGACGATGTAGTCCCGGCTGCAAAGTTTAAAGCGCTTAGTGATATGTTCGATTCAGCATGGGTAAAATCACCTGATTATCGTAATGCCGGTGAGCAACTCAGGCTAAAATACCGCGATATCACTTTTGCCCTTTTTGATAGTGTATTCAACAAAGGCATTATTGTGCTTATCCCCGAAATTGAGAATAAACCTCCAGATTTTGAAATTACTGTCGTTCATGGCAATGAAGCTGAAACTGTCGAATTGCAATCGCTTTTTACAATCAGCAGTGCCGATGAATATGTGCGAACCCGTTTACAAAAGGTTTTGGGAATCAATCCGGGTTTTATCATTCCATTACTGGAGAATGCGATAGCGCAAAATATCTTTTTCGATGCAGCAACCACACGCAGCGAGCGCGATGAAGCACTGGCCAATATTTCGACTACCAAAGGTATGGTGCAGAAAGGTGAACGTATTATCTCCCGGGGCGAGCTTGTAAGCAGCGAAAAATTTCAGAAGATCGAATCATTGAAGAACGACTATGAACTGCAGCTGGGTTTATCGTCAAAATATTACCTTATTTTACTGGGGCAAGTAATCCTTATTGCAATTTCCTTATTGGTTTTCATCCTGTTTATGGTAGCATTCAGGCACGATATCTATGCAGAGAACAAGAACATAGTTCTCATTCTTTTGCTCATAACTATAATGGTTTTCATAACCAGTATGATTATCGATATAGATGTTTCGTACCTGTACATAGTACCGCTTTGCCTTGTGCCCATTATTATCCGCACTTTCTATGATACACGTCTGGCGCTCTTTGTGCATATCATAACTATCATTATTATCGGGTTTTTAGTACCCAACAGTTTTCAATTCCTGTTTCTGCAACTTATCACTGGGATTATAACCATCATAACCATCGTGAATCTGCAACGACGTGCTCAGTTCTTTTTCACTTCGCTGATGATTTTTATTACCTATTCGGTGATTTACATTGGAATGACGCTTATTCAGGAAGGAAGCTTCAGTAGTATCGACGAGCGGACTTTCATCCTTTTTGGCGGCAGCGCTTTGCTTACTCTGTTTTCGTATCCGCTTATATTTGTTTTCGAGAAGATTTTCGGATTAGTAACCGATGTCTCGCTCATGGAACTTTCGGACACTAACAGCAAGTTGCTTCGCGAAATGGCCAGGAATGCACCAGGTACTTTTCAGCATTCGTTGCAAGTAGCAAATCTGGCAGAAGAAGCAGCTCATGCTATTGGCGCTAATACCTTGCTTACGCGCACCGGTGCTTTATATCACGATATTGGAAAGATGGAAATGGCGCAGTATTTTATAGAGAACCAATCTACCGGCATCAATCCGCACGACGAACTCACTTACGAGGAAAGTGCCAAAGTGATCATTGGTCATGTACAATCAGGCATTGAAAAAGCAAGGCTGTTTAAACTTCCGGAATTGATTATTGATTTTATCCGGACACATCACGGAACGCGGTATACAGGATATTTCTATCAGATGCAGATCAGGAATTATCCCGGAGATGATTTTAACAAAGCCTCATTCCGGTACAATGGTCCAATTCCATTCTCCAAAGAAACTTCAATTCTGATGATGGCCGACTCAGTAGAAGCTGCATCCCGCAGCCTGAAGCAATATGATGAAACCAGCATCCATACATTAGTGGAAACAATTATCGACAAACAGATCGAAACGAATCAGTTTCTCAATTCAGAACTTACGCTGAAAGATATTACGCGCATCAAGAAAATATTAAAGAAGTTATTGATGAATATTTACCATATACGCGTGGAATATCCGGTAGGGAAATAGAAAATTTCTATGCTTCTGAAATCCTTCTTTTTAATCATTAATAGAATTGAAAGAAAATTGCTTCAGATAAGCATTTGCATCTGGTCCCATATTGAAAAGCAAATCGATGATGCTGAGGTTTGGCAGAAACCCCCACTGTTCATCAAACACTTGCGTATAGCGGGGGAATTCACTTGGCGGGCATAAACAGGGTGGCTTTTTAGGGTGCATATCAAACCGGAAATCGGTTTCACCTGATTCGTGCGCAGTGTATGTAGTTGAAAATGTAATTGGTACCCGTATTTTCAGAATATCAAGCATCGTTATCAGGAAACGTGTATTCAGATCGATGAGTCTTTCATAATGCAGGTAATAAAGTGGTTCCAGCGCATCGCGGTAGTAAAGGAAATATGGTGATGAATTGTATGCTGCTTCCAGCGAACGCCAATGGGTGCGATTCCATGGAATATGATACGAAACTGACGCTTCGCCCGTGCAGGTGTGGTTTCCGTTCGTTTTTACCACAGGAATCGTAAGTGCCAATAGCCCTCCTGAAGTGGCAATATGACAGCGGTTGCGATATGTTTGTTTTGGATAGGTTTCCTGCACCTCAATCATTGCTCCGCCATTGTGCAAAATGAGTGCAAAATATTCGATGGGTGGAAGATAGGAAGTAGCTAGCAGGAGCGAGGGCATGGGCTTTTGGTTTGCTGCAAAAATACAGTTTTCCATAAAGCAGGTAAAAGCAAAAGGTGCTTCCTCCTCCATGAAAGAAGCACCTTAGTTTAATAATTTAGTTCATTTAAGCTTTTACTGGTAACAAAACTTCGTCTATGGCCTGTATAAGTGAAGGTTTTGGCAAAGCACCTTGCGACATTTGTGGCTGACCTTCGGCAGGGCAGAAAAGCATTGAAGGGATGCTTCGGATGCCAAAGGCTGCGGCTAGTTCCTGCTGGTCTTCGGTATCTACTTTGTAAATGTCGATTTTGCCTTCATACTCTTTCGATAATTCCTCCAGGATAGGAGCAACCATTTTGCAAGGCCCGCACCAGTCGGCATAAAAATCAATTATGCAAGGAAGTTTACCTTCAAATTTCCACTCCTGATTTTTTTCAAAATCAAATACTTTTTCAATAAATGTTTCTTTTGTTAAGTGTTCCATAATTATTGTTGATTAAAAATTCATTAAAAATTAATTGCTTGTAGATTTTTTGGTTTGTTTGAGCAGGAATCCATTTATAATCTGCTCATAATTTTCTTTGCTCATCGCTCCCTGCGACATCTGTGGCTTACCTTCCATAGGACAAAACAGCACGGTTGGTATACTCCTGATGCCGAACAATTCGGCCAATTCGCGTTCCTGGTCCACGTTTACCTTATATATGTCTACCTTTCCCTGGTATGTTGCGGCAAAACCTTCCATCAGTGGCGCTACCTGCTTGCACGGCCTGCACCAGTCGGCATAAAAATCGATAACACAGGGACGTGTTCCTCTATACATCCAATTTTCGGGACTTTTCGTAAAATCGAATACATTGGTTACGAACAATGCTTTGGTCATCTGTGTTGGTTTAACCTTAGTAGTTTCTGAAACTGGTTGGCCAACCTCTGCAGTCGTATTAGCATTAGGACTGCTTTTTGTGTTTCCGCAACTTATTGACAATAGCAACGATGCAAACAGAGCGGGAATTAATAGAACTTTCATATAATTTGCGCTTAAGTTATATATTTAAATACCTGCATACAAAAGTAACAATTAATATGCCATATCGCATAAATATCACTAATTTTAGTTAATTTTGTGAAATTAATATACAATAACGGCCATAACCCTTGTTTTAGAAGGAGATGGATAATTGATGAGCAAATGGAACTATTAAATCTTTTCGGGCAGATTGACAGGCAAATGTTGACAACCTCATTTGCTGAGGAGGAAAATTGCCTGGCATTTCTGGCGGCAGAGA
>DASVHX010000319.1:0-6433 GCA_036382355.1 Bacteroidales bacterium | reverse complement strand
CCCACATGATGATCGCCGTCAAATCGCTCATCAAAGGAATTGATAAGTTGATCCTCAATGAGGAAAAGATACAGCAGGACCTTAACGCTAATTGGGCCGTAGTTTCTGAAGCCATTCAAACAATCCTCCGTCGCGAAAATTTCCCTAAACCTTACGAAGCGTTGAAAAATCTTACCCGTACCAATGCCCACGTGGATGAGAAAATGATTGTTGACTTTATCGACCAGCTCAACGTACCAGTTAAGATAAAAACGGAGTTACACAAAATTTCCCCGAATAACTACACGGGTGTTTTCGAAATCTGAACCCGCCAAATAAAATGAAGATAAGCGGGTTTACCATTATCCGTAATGCAGTTCTTTACGATTATCCTATCGTGGAAGCTATTTCTTCCATTTTGCCGTTATGCGATGAAGTGGTGGTGGCCCTTGGAAAATCTGAAGACGATACCGAAGAAATGATAAAAGGTATCGGTTCACCTAAGATAAAAATCATCCACACAGTTTGGGACGAATCCTTGCGCGAAGGTGGCCGGGTGCTTGCAAGTGAGACCGACAAAGCGCTGGCAGCCATTTCACCGGATGCTGACTGGGCTTTTTATATCCAGGGCGATGAAGTAATTCACGAGAAATACCTGCCGGCGATAAGACAGAGCCTGGAACTTTACAAGGACGACTCCAGGGTAGAAGGGTTGCTTTTCAATTACCTTCATTTTTATGGTTCCTACGATTACGTGGGCGATTCGCGCAGGTGGTATCGCCGCGAAGTACGTGTGATACGTAACATAAAAGGTATGCACTCATTTCGCGATGCACAGGGTTTCCGGCTCAATGATAAATTGCTGCACGTAAAATCTATGGATGCCACCATGTATCATTATGGTTGGGTAAAACCGCCAGATAAACAATCGGCAAAACAAGCAGTTTTCAACCGTTATTGGCATAACGACGAATGGATCGACCACAACGTGCCGAAAGCCACTGAATTCGACTATTCCGGCATTGATGCATTAGCCGGATTTCAAGAAAGCCATCCTCATGTAATGCAGCCGCGTATAGCTGCTTGCAATTGGCAATTCACTTTTGATCCTACGAAGAAGAAGTTCTCTTTGCTGGCGAGAATGCTCCATTTTATCGAAAAAAAAACCGGTTACCGCGTTGGCGAGTATAAAAATTTCCGCATATAAGATAAGTGATAAATTTTTTCGGGATTTTATACAAACTTGTGGATAGCAGGTTCCCGAAAAAAGAGTATATCCTTAATGAAAAGTTGTTTCTCATGTAGTTCTTATCTTTTAATATGAGTTGTTCAGCTATTTCGGAATCACAAAACATCCGGTTATTTACCTGGAATCTTTTTTTCCGGAACATTCACGTTTGCTTTGTTAAAACATTGCATTTCGATTGATTGTGACGTATCATCCTGGAATTCCCATTAATTTGTTACTTTTATCAATCCCGAACTACTGATAAAGACAATTGCACGCGGGATACAGAGGTTTGCAACTTTCAAAGCAGGTTAGGAAATGGTTCGGATTTCTATATATACTGGCATGGGAATATCTTCATATACTTATATTGATCTGCTGATCAGCGCAGTGCTGATGCTTATGATGATCGGAATTGGTTTATCGCTGACGCCAGTAAGTTTTAAACATATTTTTACAGAACCTAAATCTTTGGTAATCGGGTTGGTGATTCAGATGATAGGCTTGCCTGTAATTGCTTTTCTTATCACGCTGATCTCGGATCTCTCATTGCCTGTGCGTATCGGATTGATTATCCTCGCAGCCTGCCCGGGAGGAACAACAGCCGGCATTATTACCTTTTTTTTCAAAGGAAATGTGGCACTGGCCATTACATTTACGGCGATAAACAGCCTTCTTACGTTGTTTTCGATACCGTTTATAGTTAACCTGGCCCTGAGGTATTATTATGGCCAAACGGCCGAAATTCAATTACCCTATCTTGAAACTATACTCCAGATATTTTCAGTCACTATATTTCCTGCTGCCATTGGTGTGCTGATCAGAATATACAAGCCGATTTTCGCAACCAGAATTCAACAGTCGCTGAGATACATTATGCTGGTAGCGCTTGCAGCTGTATTTATTATCAAATTTTTTGCAACTGAGGGTTCCGGTGGCACAGGTATTACAATGATCGAGATTCTTCACATTTCACCTTATGCCTTATTATTGAATGCAGTTTGCTTTCTGTTTGGTTATGTAATTGGTTTAACTTCAAAATTAGGTGCCTCCAATTCGTACACTATAGCCATAGAAGCGGCGGTTCACAATACAACACTGGCATTCCTTGTTGCCGGAACTATTTTGCAAAACCAGGATATGGTAAAACCATCGTTGATTTATGCTATGTTCTCTTTCTGGACAGCCTTGCTCTTTAGTTATGCTATTAAGCGGTATGGCGGGATGAAGCCAATGGCGGAGTTCAAGTAAGTGCAGAGTGCCCTGTGCTTGGTGCTGAGAATTTAGAAATTTGAAAGTTTGAAAATCAGGCTATTCGGGCAGTTAGACAGTTAGAAATTAGACAATTAGACAATTAGAAATTTGCCCTTAAATAATCTCAAAACCCTTTCATCGGCTTAATCTTCCGTACAAGTATAAATCACATCCCGCTCCTTCAGATAATTCAACATAAAATCGAAACACTTTTTGTGTTTACCAATCAGTTCCGGAGGAAATACACCTTTATCCGTAAATAATTCATTGGTTATCAGGTTTACGGCAGCAGTTGCTGTATAGCCTGTAGTGCGTGCCATGGAGGAAGTTTCAGTTGCAACATCATATTCATCGAAAAGGTCATAAACTACATGTTTTGATTCGCCTTTTTGAATGCCTGTCAAAGCTATGCGCATCACAGTGAATTCCTTGTCAGTAGGTTGTAATTTCCAGCTTTTAAACAGCAATTTGCTTGAGAAATCCATGGGCACAACCTGCGTGCCTTTCACGTCAATAGGCTCGTTGTCGAAGAATCCGGCTGCTTTAAGGGCCTGGATCAGTGCAATGTGTTTCGGATAGCGCAATGTTTTCTCCTTCATGTTGGGAATGTGGTTGAGCGTAGTGATTAACGAGCGCAATCCATCGGTATTAAAAGCTTCCAGATCGCCGATGCCATCAAAATAAATAAGTTCGGGATCGCTCATGGGTGGTTTGGTAACCAGGTGCCCGTTTTCCACATAGCGGGCCGGGCGCGTATATTCTTCAATCACATCAACAGGCGAGAATGGTGCCTTGTATTCGAACGGGAATTTCCGTTCCTTCGGCAAACCGCCAACGCAGTATTCAAAATGTGTTATTTCCATGATTTCGTTGTAGTATCCAACTATCACATTTGGCATGCCTGGCGCTACTCCGCAATCGCAGATCACTGTAACATTATGCATCCTGGCCAGTGCATCCAGTTGCATCGTATCTTCGGGCATAAACGAAATATCGACGGTGTCTTTTCCTGTTTCAATAATAGCCTCTAAGGTTTTATAGCCCATAAACCCAGGAACAGCACATACAACGAGGTCGGCATCTTTAATGATCTCTTTCAGTTTTTCGCTTTGGGAGATATCAAACTGGGTAGTTTTAATGTTGTGTTTCCTGGATAGATGATCCAGGGCTTCCTTATTTATATCAACAGATGTTACATCAAAATTCTTCGAAAGATCAATGGCGATGGCGCTTCCCACCATTCCTGCGCCGAGTACAACTATTTTTTTCATTTTAAGTTTAGTTTTTTAAAGTTGGATTTATTGTTAAGCATGGAATAATATTTCAAATTACCAGGCAATAACGATTTTATCCTTTGTATTTTCTAGCATTACCCGGTCCACTTCCTGCGGGAATTTCCGTCCACCGCCTGTATTAAGTGGATCTTTATCGCTCAGTGAAGTTAACAGATCGATTTTTATTGTTTCTACACCAGCATTTTTACCATTCAATTTCAGCTTATCCTTCAGATAAGCAAATCCATGCATCAATAGTGCAATTTTAGAAAATCTGCTCGTGTATAAGCCTTCAGGCGCTTCGATTACAATTTGATTTCCGGCAGGGTCGAAGCGAAAGATGCGTATAAGAGAGTTTCCTTTTTCATAGTTATAGGAAATTCCATCATCTTCATAATACACAAATTCGGAGGGTTCGTTACCATTATAAACATGCAGAAACAGTGTGTCCGATGTTTTTTCTGATGTGTTTTGAACCGCAGGTTGCATTGGGATAAAACTTCCGCCTTTTGCAAACACTGGCAACTTATCAATAGGACATTCTACAAGTATTTCCTGTTGACCGTCATATTTTTTACCCGTAAAAAAGTCGAACCAAGTTCCTTTGGGCAGATATACTTTTGTCGCTTCTTTGGTGCTTTCGACCGGTGCTACCAGCAGAGATGGCCCAAACATATACTGCTGCTGATAAGCTATCTTCCAACACTCTTCATCGTATGTATTACCGATTACAAGCGAGCGGCTGACAGGAAGGCCGGTTTTGTGTGCTTCATAAAATGCCGAATAAATATAGGGCAATAACCGGTAGCGTAATGAGATATAATTTCGGGAAATGTTTTCCATTTCGGGCCCATACGACCAGGGATCGGACATGTCGTAATCGTAATGCTTGTGCACTCTGAAGAATGGTGTAAACGTCCCGATGCTCAACCAACGGCCGAATAGCGCATTACTGGCATTACCCATAAATCCTCCAACATCCACACCGGCAAAAGCCATTCCGGTGATCCCCAGCGAATTTACGAGCCTGCAACCAAGCATCATATGTTCGTCACTTGCCACGTTGTCGCCTGTCCAGATGGCTGTATAACGCTGAGCACCGGAATAAGCTGCACGCGTAAGTATGAGTGGCCGTTTGCCCATCAGGGCACGTGTGCCTTCGTATGTACTTCGCGACATCAACATCCCATAAGTATTTTTACCTTGCCGGTACGAAGCACCTTTACCGTCCCAATCGAACCGCACAATGGAAGAGGTTTTGCCACCACCCCATGAAGCAACTTCATTCATATCGTTCCAGAAACCTTCGACACCGTTTGATACATTATCACTGAAAAGGGCACCCCACCATTTGCGGGATGCAGGTTTGGTGAAATCGGGAAAATTGCACCAGCCGGGCCATACCTGCGCTGTATAGTCAGTGCCATCGGGATATTTGAGAAACATATTTTGCCTGACGCCTTCTTCATGAGCCTTATATCCTTTCTCCACTTTAATGCCAGGATCAATTATTACAGCCGTATGAATTCCTATGCTTTTCAGTTCGCCGATCATCGATTTTGGCTTGCTGAAACGCTGTGGGTGCCATGTAAATACTTTATATGCATCCATATAATGAATATCGAGGTAGATGACGTCGATAGGTATTTTCTTATCGCGAAAAGTATGTGCAACATTCAATACCTCACTGTCGGGGAAGTAGCTCCAGCGGCTTTGCTGATAACCCAGGCCCCACATAGGCGGCATAGGCATGCGGCCGGTAAGCCAGGTATAATTCTCAATGATTCGCGCAATGCTTTTTCCACCGATAAAGTAATAATTCATTTCCCCGGCATCAGCGCCATAACTCGAATAGCGATCGTTGGAAGCACCGAAATTAAATGTGCTTCTGAACGTGTTATCAAAAAAGATTCCATAAGCAACATCGTGATGAACACCGATGTAAAACGGGAATGTTGAATACAATGGGTCTTCGTTGACGGTGTATCCTGGTTTGTCGCTGTTCCAGTTGGAATATCCTTCGCCGCGCCGGTCGAGATTGCCGGTTTTCTCGCCTAAGCCGATAAATTTCTCACCTTCCTGCATCTTTTTAAATGTGGTTACTTCTTCTCCAACCCAGGTTGTGCCAAAAGCAGGTTCATCCTCATTCAGTAGTTTGCCTTCGGAGGTTATAAACTTAAACCTAACGGGGCTTGTACTGATTTCGACCTGAAGCGAATCGGTTTGCAGGAGGATGAGTTCTTTTGTTTCGCGCACCTTTACATCGCATGGTTGTTGAGTTGCAACAACTGCGTAAGAAAAATCATCGCCTGGTTTGCCTTTAAAAATTCTCAGACGCAAAATTTCAGAGTTATAAACCATGAGGAGGGCAGTGCCATTGGTAGTTTCGATGGTGAAGGTATTGCCGGCTTTGGTAAGCTTTTGAAGTTTTCCAAGGCTGTTGTCGGGGAATTGTTGTGCATTCAAAACGGTAATAACCATAAGGATTGTGATAGTGGTTAATAGTCTTTTCATACTTATAAATATTTTTGGTGGAAATCAAAGTAAACCCAACGACCAGCTTAATGAGGCTTTTCTACTTATACCACTATACAAAATAAACCAAAATTTCTGAAACAGCGTTACTTTACAACTTCTTAATTCCCAAACTCAATATTAGTGAACAAATCATGAATGAACTCATGATGATCCGACTTCG